>NZ_JBBIAR010000037.1:0-89192 GCF_054185165.1 Bradyrhizobium sp. UFLA05-109
CGGACACATGACTTGCACCCGACCGCAAGCCGAACGCCAGATTCTTCTTGCAACGCGGGCGTCGTCCACACATGACCGATTCCGTTGAAAAAGGCGGCTGTTGCGACTCAGAGATACCAGTGATTCAGTCTGCTTAGTTGGCAGGACTGAAGATCATGATGGGGCATCGGCAAGTCGAACAGGCTGCGTTGTTCTATGAGTTCTCGCTCGAGAAGCATATTCCCGCCGACCACCTGCTTCGGTCGATCGACAGGTTTGTCGACCTCGAAGAGGTCCGGCTGGGCCTGGCGCCTTTCTACAGTAGCATCGGTCGACCTTCGATCGATCCGGAGCTCATGATCCGGATGCTCCTGATCGGTTACTGCTGCGGCATCAGATCGGAGCGGCGCCTGTGCGATGAGGTCCACCTCAATTTGGCCTACCGGTGGTTCTGCCGGCTCGGCCTGAACGGTTCGGTGCCGGATCACTCGACTTTTTCCAAGAACAGGCATGGTCGCTTCCGGGAGAGCGATCTCTTCCGTCGAGTGTTCGAGAGCGTCTTGCGCCGCTGCATCGAGGAACGACTTGTCGGTGGTGAAGGATTTGCGGTCGATGCGAGCTTGATCAAGGCCGATGCCAATCGGCAGAAGGGGATCGAAGGCGACAAGGGTCTTCCACCGGAGGCCGCCGGCCGAGCGATCGATGAGTATCTGGCCGTCCTCGACGATGCCGCTTTCGGAGCAGCGACCGAGGTCACGCCGAAGTTCGTGTCGCCCTCCGACCCAGCGGCGCGCTGGACGGGAGCGCACGGCGGCCAAGCCTTCTTCGCCTACTCGACGAATTACCTGGTCGACGTCGAGAACGCGATCATCGTCGATGTCGAGGCAACCACGGCAATCCGACAGGCGGAGGTGTTGGCCGCCAAGCGCATGATTGAGCGCTCGCTCGACCGGTTCGATCTCTATCCGAGCCGGCTCCTCGGCGACAGCGGCTATGGCTCGGCCGAGATGCTCGGATGGTTGGTCTACGAGCACGGCATCGAGCCACACGTCACAGTGTTCGACAAGGATATTCTCGCGCGAGGACTTCACCTATGACCACGCAGGTGACGTGTATCGCTGTCCTGGCGGCAAGGTACTCACCACGACCGGAGCGCTGGTGAACGATGGCGCCACGATGCTTTACATGGCCAGCAAGCGCGATTGCGATCGGTGCGCACTGAAGTCCCGGTGTTGCCCCAAGCAGCCCTCACGGAGGGTGCCGCGCTCAATCTATGAGGGCGCTCGCGACATGGCCCGCCAGATCGCAAGGTCGTGGGAAGGAGGCACCTCGCGTCGGCTCCGCAAAAAGATCGAGATGCTGTTCGCGCACCTCAAGCGCATTCTCAAGCTCGACCGTCTGCGTTTACGAGGTCCAAACGGTGCTCGTGATGAGTTCACCCTCGCAGCCACCGCCCAGAACCTTCGCAAGATGGCCAAGCTGATCCCAACACAATCCCTCAAACCCGTATAACGGCCGTTGGGCCCCATCGGCGCTGGCGCTAATACATCAGGACTACTGCCGCCTTTTTCAACGGAATCGACCCAAAGCGGACATTGTACGTTTTTGCCATTCGTGGAAAGCTGCGATAGCGGCAGGGCCAGCGCAGTGAATAGCCGCAACGCGGTGTTAGCTTCCGACCGCTCGCCGGGGAGAGGCGGCGCACCGAAGTCGACGGAACGACGCCGCATGACAAAAAGAGACACCCGCCGAGGGGAAAACGCGGCGACGCCAGGCGCTCTTTCCAGCTCCGAGCTACAGGTGCAGGTGACTGAACTCACCGCACAGCGGGCAGCTATCTCGGAGGTGCTGCGCGCCATTGCCTCCTCACCACACGACTTGCAGCCCATATTCCATGCCATCCTCGACAACGCCAATCGCCTCTGCCGGGCAGATGTGGGCTTCGTCCGCCTTGCCGAGGAAGCAGGCCTTCGTCTCGTTGCGCGCACACAGAGCCCCGGCACGTATTCACCGTCAAAGCTAATCGGACCCGGTAGCCTCTATGGTCCCCTCATCGCAAACAAGGCGCCGATCCACGTCCCCGACCTCGCCACGCATGAACTCTATCGCGCGGGAGAGGTTGGCGCAGTGGGTTTGGTTAAGGCGGGCTACCGGACGCTCCTCGTGCTGCCGATGCTAAGAAACGACGAGCTAATCGGAACGATTGGTCTTTCACGGCTGCGCCCAGAGCCCTTTACTCAGAAAGAGATCGAACTGGTCACAGACTTCGCCGCGCAGGCGACCATTGCCTTGGACATTACGCGTCGCGAGCGCCAGTATCGTGAGGTGCAGACCGAGCTGGCTCATGCAAACCGCGTCGCTGTTATCGGGCAACTAACCGCCTCGATTGCCCACGAACTCAGACAGCCCCTCGGTAGCGTTGACGTCAATGGAAGCGCCGGTCTGCGGTGGCTTGCAATGCAGCCGCCTGATCTCAGAGAGGCGAAGCTTTGTTTCGAGAGGGCCGTTGAGAGTGCGCGCCGTGGCGGCGATATCATCAGCGGCTTGATGGACCTTACAAGGAAGCAGCCGATAAAGAAGGAGCCGGTGGATATCAACGAGGCCATCCAAGAGGTGATCGTGTTGACCCATGGCGAGGCCGGGAAACACGGAGTGTCCCTCCGCACGCAACTGGCGCCTCGGTTGGCGCACGTCGAAGGGGATCGTCTCCAACTTCAACAAGTTGTGCTGAACCTGACCGTCAACGCCGTACACGCAATGAGCGCCACTGATGGTGGGCCACGCGAGTTGCTGATCTGCACCGAGAGCATCGAGAGTGAAGGCATTCGCGTTGGCGTCCGGGATACCGGTCCGGGGCTGAGCCCAGAGAGCCTTCCGCATCTCTTTGAACCATTTTACACGACCAAGGCTGGCGGCATGGGTATGGGATTGGTGATCTGCCGCTCGATAGTCGAAGCGCACGGGGGACGGCTGTGGGCCACTCAGTGCGAGCCAAGAGGAGCCCTTTTCCAGTTTGAGATTATTCCTGGCCGTTAAGGCGCAGTCCCGTGATCAAGCAATGTCGGCTATTGGCCCTTCGCGTCATTTACTGCGTCTGCTCAAAAGCGGTCGCTATCGGGACCGAAGCGGACATCGATTGGTAGCGAGCACGCCCGGCTCAGTCGCGAATGACCCAACTCGGAAGTGCTGTCTGCGAATCCCTAGGAGCCACCGCGCACGCTTGGTGGTCATCCGAACGGCGACCCCTCGCCACGAAGACTCGCCTCTAGTGTTCAACGAAGCCGACAGCCCGCGCGCGCTTTTTAGCCGTTGTTCTTGTCCGAGGCCCGGCTGGCAGGCTGTGGCGCTCCAGGCACAGTCTTCCGATAAACATCGAGCGAACGGGCGGCTTGCCGATTCTGCATACGAAAGAGTGGCGGTGCAAAATATGATTATCTCGAGTTGAGTCTCCTAAGCCGGCCGCCTTGGAGATCGCTGTAGGCAAAAAAATATGAAGGGGTGCCAAAATGCGATGGCTTCGATTGGGGTTGGAACCCAGTTTTTCTCGGCGGTATTTTCCTATTGGGGTATTGGCCGCGCTACTCGCGCTTCCCACTCAAACCGCTCGCGCTGATGAAGGCGGCGTCAGCTTTTGGATACCCGGATTCTTTGGCAGCCTCGCGGCTGTCCCAGCGCAGGCCCCGGGATGGTCAGTGACCTCGATCTATTATCATGACTCGGTCTCCGCCGGCGCTGACGTGGCGCGGGCACGCGAGATCACGCTTGGTCGCATTCCCGCGAATCTGAACGTCAACGTGAACGCGAACGTCAATGCGAATGTGAATCTTGGCTTTCTGGCCGGGACCTACACCTTTGCGACGCCGGTGCTGGGTGGTCAGGCCTCTGCCAGCCTGCTAGCGGCCTACGGTTCCAACTCCACGTCGCTGGCGGGATCGCTTGTGGGGACATTGACGACACCGGGCGGCGCTATCCCCTTCTCGCGCTTCGACAGCATCGACAGCTCGATCATTGCATTTGGTGATCTGGTCCCGCAGTTCGCGCTGAAGTGGAATGCCGGTACCAACAACTACATGACCTACATTACCGCCGACCTCCCGGCCGGCGCCTACCAGTCAACCCGCCTTGCGAATTTGGGGATCGGGCACTGGGCAATCGATGCGGGCGGCGGCTACACCTATTTCGATCCAAAGACCGGGCATGAATTTTCGACGGTGCTGGGATTCACATACAACTTCGTCAACCCGGCCACTCAATATCAAAGCGGCGTCGACATGCACCTCGACTGGGGCGCGTCGCAATTTCTGACCAAGCAGTGGCAGGTCGGCCTCGTGGGTTACCTCTATCAGGAGATCGGCTGCGACAGTGGCTCCGGCGATCGCGTCGGCTGCTTCCGGTCGCGGGTGCAGGGCATCGGACCGCAGGTTGGTTACATTTTCCCGGTCGGAGACATGCAGGGCTATCTGAACCTGAAGGCCTACGGTGAATTCGCCAATGCCAATCGCCCAGCAGGCTGGAACCTCTGGCTGACGTTCAATCTTTCGCCCGCGGCGGAAACGCCACCGACATCCTCAAGGCCGAGGTTCACGAAATAGGAGCGCCGGCGCACCAGCACTCTTGCACGCTGAAGTCGGCTTCCCGCTTGGCCAAAGGCTTGACCGCCGCCGGGGTCGGCATAGCCTTCACCACCGCCATCATTGGTCTTTACTGGAACTAGCTCGGTCGGATTTCATCACGCCAGTTTAGTCCAGTATGCCCAAGCAAGTGGGAGAATTGTGCCATGCCGAAGCGCTCTTCCATAGGCAAGCGTCGGAGCAAAGCCTTACCCGCTCTAGGGTTTGCCGCCATGTCTCTCTCGGCGGCAAGCGGTGCGTGCGCCTCAACTAGCGAAGCGTCGGCGAATACATCACCGCCCTCGCAGAAGCACGAACTCTTTCTTGGTGAGGAGGAAATCTCCGACGTTAGTTTGGCGACGTTCCATGTCTTCGACAAGGAAAATGCTGGACCACCACCGCTCTTCCAAAAACCAAGGCTGGCCAGAGGCTGTGGCTGTGCCTGTAGCTGTGCGCCTTGTGCCTACTGGCCGCAAGCTCCGCAGCCTCCAAAGGCAACGCAGCCGACACAGCATCGAAAGAAGAAGCCTCCACACCGCACGAACTAAATAGCGTCCGGCACAGCTGCCTCAGTCAAGCTTTGCGCGACAGGCTTACAACGTCCTAGAGTCCTCACCTTCAAAATTCGCAGGGGTAGAGCGGAAGTCGTCGGTATGCGGTTAGATCGACGCGAATGACCGCAAACCGACATCGTTCGTCCAAGCGACTTATGCGACCCGTTGGTGTCGCTTCATCAATTCGACGTCGCCAGGCTACCAGCTCTTGTTTAGGGTGGCTTTGGCGTCGCGCGCCTGTTGGTCGCTGACGGGCCGCGTGATCAGCCATGCCGAAAAGGCGCCGGTGACAGCCGGCGCCCTCGAAGGTGAGCATATTCAGAAACGCGCTAGCACCGTAACGGAAAAAGATCAAGAAGATCGGGTCCGCCGAGTGCTGCGAAGCCATAACGCCGTCAACTCCCAGCACCGGCGTTTCGCAGTTATCCTAGCGGCCGCGCCACGAAGGCTCGGCTGGCTTGTCTGGATGTCCGCGACCGTCTCTCTACCTCACAATTCAATTTGATCTGCCGAAAATGCATAGCATCGGACGTTCCTCTCCAGCTGAACTCCGGACCACTCGGTAACGTCAAACGGAGGAACCGACCCATGAAAATCGGACGAGCATTGCGGCATGGCCTGTTGGCAGGCGTCGCCGTCACGGCGCTTACGAACGTGCCGGCATACGCGCAACAGCAGAAGCGGCCCAACATCGTCATGTTGATGACAGACGACACTGGCTGGAACGATTTCGGTGCTTATTCGGGAGGCGGCACCGCCCTTGGCCATCCGACCCCGAACGTCGACCGGATCGCCAAGGAAGGCGCGGTGTTCACCAACTGGTACGGGCAAGCAAGTTGCACCGCGGGCCGCGCCTCCTTCATAACCGGGCGCGTCCCGATTCGTACCGCGCTCTCGATCGTAGTCGCTCCAGGCGACGAGAATGCGCTGAAGAAGGAGACGCCCACCATCGCGGAGTTCTTTAAGAAGAACGGTTATGGGACTTACTTCTCCGGTAAATGGCATCTCGGGGACAAGCCGGAGTCTTATCCGATCGAGCACGGCTTCGATGAGATGAAGGCGTTCGGCGCCTACTATCCGGGCGTCTACACCTACGCTGACACATCCCGGTACTTCCATCCCTGGTTCCCGTCGTATAACCCGGAGTTCAAGAAGGCCTACTTCGACGTCGTGAACATGTACGAATGGGAGGGCGTGGCCGGCCAACCAGCTAAGAAGGTCGCCGACATCAGCTACGAATACTTGGCGAACTTCGACGTCCGGCAAGCCGATTACGCGATCGACTACATCAAGAAGCACGCCAAGGACGACAAGCCGTTCTTCGTGGACGTGAACTTCATGCACATGCACAACCCCACTAATCCGGCAACCAGGTTCGCCGGGAAGTCGCGCCTCGGTGACTACTCGGATTCGCTCATGGAACTCGATGACGACATCGGCCGGATCATGGATGCAATCCGCGCGGAGGCGCCAGACACGATCGTCATCGTGACGGCGGACAACGGCGCCTGGCAGGATGCCTACCCCGACGCCGGCACCTCGCCGTTCCGCGGCGAAAAGGGTTCGGCGTTCGAAGGCGGCTGGCGGGTGCCGGGTTTGATGTGGTGGCCCGGACACATCCCGGCCGGCGCGAAGTACGACGAGATGATGTCGCATATCGACTGCTGGGCGACGCTCGCCAAGATGGTCGGTCTCACCCCGCCGCCGCACGGTGCGTGGGTCGATAACAACAACAAACCGATCTACTTCGACAGCATCGACAACAGCGAGTACATCCTCGGGCAGGCCAAGCATTCCGCCCGGAGATCGTGGATCTACATCGATGGCGAAAACTTCATGGGAGCACGCGCCGACGTCGCCGGCGATCCCGAGAACCCCAATCTCTCCATCGCGTGGAAATATTTGTGGACGGCCAAGGATACCTGGCTCGGGTCGGAGCAGAACCTCGGGTCAATCGGCGCGATTTACAACCTCACCATGGACCCGTTCGAGAAATATGACATGACGTTCAACGGCGCCATGTCGGCACGGCTGGCGCAGTCCTCACCGGGCAAATGGTCGGGACAGGACAACGGCTGGGTCCTTGCGCTGATTTCTGCGGTCGTGATGGACTTCAACAAGTCGATTGTTGATTTTCCGAGCATTAAACGGCTCCCCGGTGGCGCCTCGAACGACTGGAGACCCAATCTTCAGCAACCCGACAATCCGGTGCCATTAATCGACATGAAGCATCCGCCACAAGTCAAGGCCAGCGGCGGCTAGTCGAGGCGGGCCCAAGACGGAGCGGGGCGTGCGCAATCGCACGTCCCCGAGTGATCCCGCTGCTCTTGGCGGATGGCTTTCAAGTGATCTCGACGCAAAACCATCTCAACACCGTTGCTGACGACGCGGCCGCAGTTCGGACCTCGTTCGCCCGCGCCAGCGGTCCTGTCGTTCTCGTCGGTCATTCTTACGGTGGCGCTGTCATCACGGCAGCCGGGACTGACAGCCGGGTGGCAGCGCTCGTTTATATATGCGCGTTTGCACCGGAGGACGGCGACACAGTGCTTGTCGACCAAAACAAGTACCCGGCCACGCCGATTTTCCAGCACGTCGAAGTGACAGACGGGCGCATATGGCTTCGTCCATCCGGCGTTCCCGAATTTGCAGGCGACCTGCCGGCACCCGAGCAGCAACTGGTTTGGGCTACGCAAATGGCACCACTGGCTGATCTTTTCGGTCAACCCGTTCCGGGTGCCGCCTGGAAACACAAGCCGACATCTTACATTGTCGGTTCTGAGGATCGGACCATACAGCCCGAGCTGGAGCGCTTCCTGGCCAAGCGCATGAACGCCAAGGTTACCGAACTTGCATCAAGTCACGTGCCGATGCTTTCCCAGCCTCGGCGCGTGTATGAAGTTATTCGGGACGCAGCCGGCAACATCCAGCGACGGGCCGCATAGCAACGGCGAAGCCCTTGCTCTTGGCGTCCATGCTTCGCGACGTTTCCGTTGAGGAAGTCGTCGAGTTCGATGCTGCTTGTGAACGTCAGCTATTGTTGGCCCTCAGCAGTAGTTGGCGAAGCGTGGCGCCATGTCCGTAGTTGGTGCAAAACCGGAGCGTTCAGAGCGAAGGGAATGACCCAGGGCGGTCATGGACCAATGCAGTGAAATGGTCGTAACGCTGCGATAGCGGCGGGGCCAGCCTAGCGAAAGCCGCAACGCCGTGTTAGCTTCCGGCTGTCGCCATGGAACTCGACTGAATGATGCCGCATGACCAAAGGGGACGCCCGTGCGCCAGATCCTCTCTCCCGCTCGGAGCTGCAGGAGCGGGTAACTGAACTCCGGGGGCAGGTAACTGAACTCGCCGCACAGCGGACAGCTATCTCGGCAGTGCTGCGCGCCATTGCCTCCTCACCGCACGACTTGCAGCCCATATTCCAAGCCATCCTGGACAACGCCGCACGCGTGTGCCGGGCCGACGCGGGTGGCTTCCGGCTCGTCGAGGAAGCCGGCCTTCGTCTCGTTGCCCATAAAGGCTTGGTGTTAAAGCAGTATCCACCGCCAATGCTTCTGGAATACAGCAGCTTTATAGGTCGCTTCACCGCAAGCAAGTCGCCGGTCCACATCCCCGACTTAGCCGCACATGAAGTCTATCGAGCGGGCGAGGCCTATCTAGTGGCTTTGGTCAAAGCGGGCTTTCGGACGGGCCTTTACGTGCCAATGCTGAGAAACGACGAGCTAATCGGAGTGCTTAGTATTGGGCGGCGGCGCGTAGAGCCCTTTACGGAGAAAGAGATCGAACTGGTCACAGATTTTGCCGCGGAGGCGACCGTTGCCTTGGAGATTACCCGCCGCGAGCGTCAGTATCGTGAGGTGCAGACCGAACTGGCTCACGCAAACCGTGTCGCCGTTGTCGGACAACTCACTGCCTCGATTGCCCACGAACTCAGACAGCCGCTCACTGCCGTCAAGGGCAACGGAGACGCCGGTCTGCGGTGGCTTGCGATGCAGCCGCCTGATCTTGAGGAGGCGAAGCTTTCGCTAGAACGGGTCATTAACGATGCATGCCGAGGCAGCGATATCATCACCGGCCTGATGGATCTTGCCAAGAAGCAGCCGCCAAGGAAGGAGCCGGTGGATATCAATGAGGCCATCCAGGAGGTGACCGTATTGACCCACGGCGAGGCCTTGAAACACGGGGTGTCCGTGCGGGCACAACTGGCACCTGAGTTGCGGCATGTCGAGGCGGACCGGATTCAGATTCAACAGGTCGTGTTGAACCTGACCATCAATGCCATTCAGGCAATGAGTGCTGTGGATGCTGGACCACGCGAGTTGCTGATCAGCACCGAGGGCATCGTCGGCGAGGGCGTCCGCGTTGGCGTCCGGGATACCGGTCCGGGGCTGAGCCCAGAGAACCTTCCACGTCTCTTTGACCCATTTTACACGACGAAGGCTGGCGGCGTCGGTATGGGATTGGCAATCTGCCGCTCAATTATCGAAGCGCATGGTGGACGGCTGTGGGCGACTGCGTGCGAGCCAAGGGGGGCTCTCTTCCAGTTTGAGATTCCTGCACGTCAAGGCGCAGTCTTGTGATCAGGTGATGTCGCCTGTTGGCCCATCGCGTCATTTCGCCGCTTCGCAGCAACCGCGTCATTTTAGGAGCAAAGCGGACATGACGAGATTGGAGTGGACCCCTCGGTACGAAAAAACAACCGGCGTCCGTTAACCGGGGCCGGTTGATCCAAGTCTCTGTGCTAGATGAAACCACGGCCTCGACCCGAGAGCGCCGGGCTCTGGCGTCGAGCTGTGCTGCGATCAAGCGCAGGCCCGGACTTAGCCGTCAACGTAAATTTCTGGCGAGCCACGCATTCCAGTCGAGCGTCGGATCGGCGATGCGCTGCTGTTTGAAGCGGCTGGCCAGGCCCTGGCGCGCTGCTTTCGATAGCTGCCGGTAGAGAAAGCGAAGCTCGACCACAGTCTCGCGCCGATTTCGCTTCGCGAGATTGCTGTCCGCCTCGCGGCGCTTCATCTTTCCGATCAATCCAATCGGCCCAGCGGGTGCAAGACGCTCTCCGCGTAGGAGCGCAGTCGCCTGCTTCTCCAGTTCTTTGCGCTTCTGGTGCTGGGTGATTGTCATTCGGGCAACCGATGGGCCCGCTCGCCGTCGCGCGATAGATGGGCGGGATTTTTTGCGGCGTCAACGTAAATCTTCATCAGCTAGTCGGACATTTTTCGGCTGGTTCTTGTCCGACGCTTCCAAGCAGCGGGAAAATGTCCGGCAACAGATGTTCGCTGCAATCGAGAACGTCCAACGTAATCAGCTGCTTGGTAACAGCCTTGCGCAGCCGCGCCCTCGCTTCAGCGTAGCTCATCCCCGCTCCGGTTTTTTTCGCATCGAGACGCCAGGCCCGATAGGCAGCGTTGAACCAGGCAAGCTCGCCGGTCGCGTTCGCCGCATCGATCACCTCCTGGACATGCCTGACCGCCGATTTCACGCGCGACATCGCTGCGTCGTGATTGGTCAGCGGGATATGCCAGGAGCGAGCGACTGCCTCGATCTGCCGCGCTGCGACTTCGGCGCGCACAGCGAGCCGACCGTCCTGGTCATGCGGCAGCACGCTGTCAACCTCAGCCGCGATTGCCTCGGCGGTGTCGCGGTCCTTGACCCAGTAGGCGCGCGAGATTTCCGACCGTAGCCATTTCCCCTGCATTGCGTGCAAGGTCAGATTGAGATCGCGGGTTGCGTCGACGATGCACGGCTCCCCAATCGGGCTGGTGCCTATATAGACCGCCGCCACGCCGAAGATGATCAGATACTCACGCTCCGCACCGTGAGGGATTTCAAATTCCATTAGGCACTCTCAGAACACCGGGACCAGCCTCTTGCGCAACTCGCGAGCGATGATCTCGCAGCCCTGGTCGTGGCGCTGCCGCCAAGTGTCCGCATAGCCGCCGCGCTTGGCCGCGACCCACCCCGCATCGCGATCCAGGGCGTGAGCCAACGCCACGGCATTCACGGCCGAGACCAGGTGCGCGAGCCGCCCGAGGTACTGGGCGGGCCAACAGATCGCCGCTTCCATGCGGGTCACATCGCGAAGCGACGGCAGCAGCCTGGTGCGGTTCTGCATCTGCTGCGTCCGCTCCAGCTCGCCCTGCTTGTGCTGCTCGACGAGGTCCTCGAACTCGTAGACGTAGGGCGGCCAGCCAGGCCGATGGCCGCAGACCCCAGGCATGGGCAGCAGCCGCAGGGTCTGCATCGCCTCGCACAGCCGCTTGCCGACATGGGGCCCATCCCAGATCGATGGCGCGTCGTCGTCGAGGACAATGTCCCCCAGCGGGTTGAAACTCATCGCCTCGCGCCGGATCAGCATGCAACTCATTTTCCAAGCCTCCCTTTCGGTGCATAGAGATCGCGCACGCGGCGCTCACCGTACTGCTGCCGCCGCCGCTCCTGTCGCTGGGCGTCCTTCAGCGACAATCGGCGGTGCTCCATCCGGTGACACGGGGCGCAGAGCGCTTCGAGATCGTCGTCGCGCTCGCAGAACAGTCGCTCGTAGGTCTTGTGATGAACCTCCTGCGCCGGACGCCCGCAGCGTTCGCAAAAGCCGCGCGCCCGACGCATTGCTGCGCCTGCTTTTGCCCGCCATTCCGGTGGATTGCAGGTATTCGGCGTAATCCATCATTCGTCCTCGCTGGACATCGCTGCCTGCTTCGGCTTCTTCGTTTGCAGATTGCAGGTTGTGTACCGGCCGCAGTCGGACTGAAATTCCAGGCCGAACTTCGTCGCGAAGCCCAGCTCATCGAAGCGCGCTTTCTTGTGATGAAGCTCGGCGTAGTACTCGCAGTTGCCTGCATCGTTGAACAGACGCGGCCGATGCACCACGAAACCCTGATCGACCATGTTGTCCCAGTGCTTTGAGCCATGGATGTGTTCAAGCTCGGGGGGATCGCTGCGACGGTAGCCGTCGCTCGCCTTCGCCGGATGCGCGATGATCTGCACATGGCAGTCGAGATCGACAGCGAAGCTGTACAGCTCGCGCAAACAACGGCCGATGTAGTCGGTCTCGCTCTCGCCGCGCTCGCGGCTTGCTTCAAGCCTGTTCCACGGATCGATCTGGAGGATTTTTGCGCCGTAGCGCCGCACGGCGACTTCCGCATTCATTAGCAACCACTGCAACGTCGGGCGACGTTCGGGATGCTGCAAGAACAGGTAGTGGTCCTCGATCCACCTGTCGGCGGCGGCGATCTCGTTGGCGTTAGCGTCCAAGGACTTTTCAAGCCTGCGCGCATGCAGCGTCCGCAGTTGCCGTCGCAGATGCGGCTTCGGACGGGTCTCGAAACTGGCGATGCAGGCGACGAGACCGTACCTTGCGATGGTCTGATACCAGAGCTGCGTCCACAGCGTGGTCTTGCCCATACCAGGATGGCCGGTCACGACCGACAGCGTACCGGCCGCGACATGGCAGCGATTTTTCCAGTCATCGAAGCCAAGGTGCCAGACCGTCATCGGCGGCGGGTCCGGAAGGTCGCTCATGCGGAACAGGCCATCGACAGGCCACGGCATGGGCGCGTGGAGAACCTTGTCGCGCAGGTCCGTCGCGCCGTCGCTGCGCAGGAAGTCGTTCGCGTCCTTCGTGCCCTCCGGCCACTCGATGAAGAAAAAATTCGAGAAGCCGAACAGTTGCGCCATCATTGCACGGAGCTTCAATCCGGCTTCGTCCTGGTCGCCGCACCAAACGATCTTCTTCGCTTTGGCCACGCCCTGCTGCTGCGCGTCGAGAACGTACTCGTAGGAGCCGCCGTTCGCTGCGGGCGCGGCCAGCACCTGATCAGCAGGCAAGCCCGCTTCCACCAGCGCACAGGCATCAAGCTCGCCCTCGACGATGTAAACCACTGTCATCGGGCCAGCGAGCACGGCCTCGATATTCCAGAACGTCAGCGTCGTGCCCTTGCGCGAGGTGAACGCTTTTTCGGGATAGGCTCGCGCCTTCCAGCCCTCCGGGTATCGGAAGAACAGCGCATCACTGCGCCGGTTCAGGTCGGGAAAAAACACGTTGCCGGATGCGACGGGCATCTTGCGCAAAGTCTCGACGCTGATCCCGCGCTCGACGCGCATCCACTCGATTGCCTGTTCGGACAGCCGGGTCTGCATAACCTGCAAATCCGCAGTGGTGGCATTTGAAAATGAAACCATCGCCGATGCTCGCTTCCTTCACGGAGAGACACTTTTGGTGCTTGTGATGCTTCCGGTGATCGCTGCACACCGGACATCGATACTTTCCGGGCTTAGTCGCACCCGTTCGGGCCAAGATGACCGCCGCTTCCGTTGGGCTCGGCTTGCCGTGCATTTGCTTCCTTCTCCATCCTCCGTTGTGCTTCCCTTCCGCGGTAGGCGGCCACGCGTGCAGCGTGGGCGTCGCGCTCCTTCAGCTTTTCGTTGAACGCAGCCTTCGTCGCCTGATCGGGCTTCAGCGAGGACGATGCGCTGCGCTGCAGGTTCTCGCGCTGCTTTTTGCGGAGAAACGCCAGCAGGGCCTGCTTGCGCTCGCTCGGCGCGATCTCCTTCAGCCAGGAGCGACAAGCGTTACGCACGATTGCGCGCACCGATTTGATTGTTGTGATTTCGCGTTCCAGTTCGGCGAATTCGTCAGCGAGGATCAGGACCGATCCGTCGTCGGACATGAAGTCGTAGTCCGACAGGACGCGCTTGCGATCCTGGGCGGCCTCGGGCTCGGTCTGTCGGTTGAGGGAAACAAACCCAAGCGAAGCGTCATCTTCTTCTTTCTTATCTTCTCTACTCTCTTCTTCTCTTCTCTTATGGTGTTGCTGATCGAACAGTGGACTTGACGGCTGGTCGTTATCTTTCAGAGAGTTATCATGCTGACCGCCGTTCAACCTCTTGCGAACCCCGGCACTAGCCTTGCCCCCTTTGGCCGAGGTCAGGCGGTGGTTGTGGACACGTTGAAGCTCGGTTGCAGCGCGGTCGTTCGAAAGTCGGCCGTCGATCAGGGACAGCTTTCCGGCGTCGAGCAGGGTCTTGAGGTTCTTCCGGAAAGCGAGGATGTGCTGGTTACAGCGACCTGCGATGCCTTGCTCGTGCAGCGCGATGGGCCCATTGTTCAAATAGATCAGCTGGCAGACGACGTGATAGGCGCGGTACGGACCATCATCGAGGCCTTCCGTGCCGTCCATCCAATCCGGGATGTTGTGCATGTACCATTCGACCATCACGCAATCCTCCGTCGAAAAAGTGGAGAGGCCTGCAGAGCGAGCTTGGGATCGAGGATTGACGCCTGGAAGTGCCAGAGCGCGAGCGCGTCGGCGGCGTTGTCGTCGGCCGGGGCCCAGCCGAGCCGATGGCAGGCGCTGATCGTCAGCGCCTTGGCCTGGTCGCGCTTGTGGCGGTTCGAGCCGATGAAGTGGGAGCGCACATCCGACACGCGCGCCTCCCGCACGTCGTAGCCGCCGCGTGTGCAGGCCAGCTCCTCGACCACCGCGCAAAGGCCGCTCAACCTCCGCATGATGTCGGCGGTCGTTCGGCCAGCCATCTGCTGCGGCGTCATTGGCGCTTCGAAGACGATCAGCTTGATGTCGGGCTCGATGTTGAGCAGATCGTCCAGCAACTGTCGGCAAGCGGAAAAGAGCGCTCCCATGCTCGCGCCCTCACGCGCCAGGCGGAACGATCCCGAGCGGGGCGCTTCGTCGTTCGGATAGCCGAGCGCCCAGCCAGTGCGCGCCGCCAGATCGAGAGCCAGGATGCGCGGCGAGTAGGTCATGAGAAATAGACCTCGCTCGACGCGATCAAGAGCGGCGGATGCGGCGGGAATGACCGGACATCAAACCATTTGAAGTGCGTGCCGTCGCCGTTGCTGCCATCGCCGTGGCGCAGCTCGGTTCCGTTCCGCGCCTCGCGGATCAACGCCGCGCGAAAAGCCGCGAGATCAATCAACCACCAAGGCGAAATCTCCAGCCCCTCGGGGCTGGCTGCGTGCCCGTAGAAGAACCAGTCGCCCCATCCGTTGATGATCTTCGACAGCTCAGTTTCGGTGCCGGTATCGCGCTGACACCTCAGGGTGAACTGATGCGGGTACCGCTCGGCATAGCCAAATGCACGCACACGGACGCCGATGCGAATATCGCGCCCGAGCACGGTCATCAAATCGGCGGCCTGCTTCTGGTCGATGAAGTCGGGAGTCGCGTCGAGCAGGTAAGGCGAGATCAGCCGCTTGACCTCGGGCAGGAAGCGGTCCGATGTCTGGCGGTCGGTTTCATACGGCATCCGCGACCTCCGGGAATTTGGAGATCTCTTTGCCGAACTGGGCAAAGCCGGAATGAGCCTCGCGGGCAAACACATCCAGCCGCGACCCCCCCGTCACTCGCGCAATCAGCTCATAGAACTCCGCTGGCTTGCGCGAGTGCTCGCGGCGCGGCCACGAGTTGCAAACGTTGAAGTCCTTCGTGTCGGTGAAGACCGGCGTGCCCCTGCGGGCATAGACGATGAACTCAGCGTTGTATTGCGGCAGATCGTGCGGCTGGAAGCCTCCGGGTTTGTGCCAGACCATCGTCAAGACGTAACGCAGGTCCCATTTTTCGAGGAGCGCCAGCGTTGCGGGCAGAAACTTCTCGGTGGTCCAGCAAAGGACGTGGCAGTCGTCCTTCAGGTGCGGTGCGATCTCGCTGGGCCAAAAGGCCTCGATCTGCTCCAGCGTCATCACGTCATAGTCAAAGGCGTCCTGGTTCGGCCGCTCGTTGCGGTCGATCTTCTGCATTGGCCAGGGCGGATCGATCACGACGACATCGAACGGCCCGGTCTCGGAAAAGACCGCCGTCAGCGCCGCCTGGCGCTTTTCGGCCTTCGCATTTTTGCGCGATGCCGCGAGCAACGCGGCGGGTGTGACCGCTTTGTCAGCCGCCTTAAGATCGGCCGTCAGCGCGGCGCGCTCGTCTTCGCCCATGTCGGCGAGCTTTTCCGCCCGGAGCAGGCGCTTCTTGTCGATCCCGAGTTCTAAGACGGTGGGGGCCGAGTCACGCGGGTCCACATAGGTCCCGCGTGGCCCGGTTTTCTTCCCGCCTGCGCGAGCACCCTTCGCCTTGCCGACCTTCTTCCGTTCCTCGCCAATCTTGACTTCGGCTTCGACCCAGACTTCGCCAGCGCGGTCGGCAACCGCCTTCACCGGCTTGAACATGCGCTGATAGCCAGCAGCCGCGTTCGCAGCTGCCTCGATGATATCGATGGAAGGTGCGTTCCTGATCTCGGCCGCCAGATGATCGAGTTCAGCCAGCGCCTTCTGCGCGGATGGGAAGAGTGCGAACTCGGTCGCGCGAGGGCCTGCAACGATGCTGTGCATGGACCGCCCCCCAATCAGTGAGCGGTGGCGCTTGCATCACCCATCATGGCGGCGGCCCGCCAGAGCGGCAGGTCCTTGACGCCTTCGGCGGTCGCCAGCATCGACAGCGTCAGCTGCTGGTCGGCCTCCAGCTCCTCGTAAATCTTGCGGTTCTTCTGCTCGTTGAGCCTGATCCGGACCAGCGAGCGCAGCTCCTTCTCGGGGATGCCGCGCGCCTTGGCCTCGGTGTAGACGTTCGAGATAGACTCGCGGATGCTGCGGCACGTTTTCATGAACGTACCGCGCTCGCTCGCCAGATCGGCGTGATAGCCGTCGATCTTCCCCAGGAGTTCCTGCACGACTTCGGGTTCGAAATCGTTGCTCGTGTTCGCTGCTTTCGCCATCGGTATCCCTTTGAGTTTTGCAGGGCCACGGTGAAGCGGGAGTGATCACCGGGCCGCGCTCATTGTCGTCATCACGACACCCTCGCCACGGTGAACACGCGCCGATGCTTGGCGCACCAGGGCGAGCCGAACGCCTTCGTCTCGCCGCAGAACAGCGCCAGGCCGTCCTTGCCGCGCTGATCGAGCACGGCGCGGCAGTGAAACCACTTTGCCTTGAGGAACGGCACCGGTTCGCTGGGGCGCGGCTTCGGCTTCGCCCCTTTGCGGTGCAGCGGCACGACGTTGGACCTGGTCGGCTGCTTCGCGATCTTCGGCTTGCGCTGTGTCCGCGACAGCCCCAGGCGATGAACCTTGCCGATGACGGAATTACGCGAGGTGCGCAGGGCATCCGCGATCAGCGCTGCTGAAGCACCTTGCATCCACATCGCCCGAAGAACCTGCTCAGAGTTTGGATTGTCCCAGACCGACACGCGCATCGGCAATTCATGATCACCGACGTTACTCGCTGTCATCGTAAACTTTGCGCGCGGCCAAACTTTCCGGGTCTGGCTCAACCGTTAGGACGCAGCGACGCGCGATGAAGACTCCATGGTGCGGTCGTTAAGAGTCGCAACGCGCTGCATCAAACTTTCCGGGTCTGCGCCTGGTCGCGCTGTTGACAGTCCATATTGCGGGATTGACAATCCGGAGCATCAGGCGGGCGCAAAGAGCACCAATCAACATCGCCCCTCATGATCTCGAAACCACGGTGTCATCACCTGCCGTGTAGCAGGTGACCCGGTCCCAAATCATCGCACTTCGTTGTCCTTGGCCTCGCGCCAAGGCCGTTGCTGCTTTGCGCCGGAGGTTCGTGTCGTCATGCAGTCTATCCAGTGGGACGGAAGCCCGATCACCACGCCCGGGATTTACCGTGGCGTCCCGCTCGCCGATTATCACCGCCCCGATTTGTGCGCCGAGATCAGCGTCTCGTCGTCAATGTTTCGCAGCATCATCGCGAAGTCGCCGAAGCACGCCTTCGAAAAGTCGCAGCTCAATCCGGCTCGCTCGCTCGATGACGAGCAGAACGAGTCGCTGTCGCTCGGCCGTTTCCTGCACAGCGCCGTGGCTGGCGAGCCGTTCGAGCACGACTGCGTGCTGCGCCCTGCGACGGTCGGCGGGGTCGCCTACCAGGGCAACAGGAAGGAATGGCGCGACTGGAAGGCCGCCCAGATCGCGGCAGGCAAGTTCATCGTGTCGCCCGAGATGGTCGAGGCCGCCAAGGGCATGATCGTGGCCCTCGGCAACTTCCCCCTCGTGCAGCAGGGCATTCTGAACGGCGCGCCCGAGCGGTCGCTGATCTGGCGCGATCCGCGCGGCTTCTGGAAGAAGGCTCGGCCTGATCAGATGCCGAACGACAGCGGCGACTTCGTCGATTTCAAGACAACGCGCTCGGTCCTCTATCGCGACACCCAGCGCTCGATCATCGACTACGGCTACCACCAGCAGGGCGCGATGGTGCTGGAAGGTGCCCGCGCGCTGGGCCTGCCCGCGAACTCGTTCACGCTGCTCTGGGTCGAGAGCAAGCCGCCTTATTGCGTGCGCGCCCAGACACTGAAGGAGGAGGACCTGGCGCGCGGCCATGCGCTCAACGAGCTGGCCGCGAAGATGTTCTGGGACTGCTACCGCAGCGGCGTGTGGCCTGGTCCTGGCGATGATCGGCCCGATGCCGAGTACGTCGATCTGCCCGACTGGTACCGGAAGTCGGTCGATGATCGCATCAAGTTCGAATTGCGGGAGGCTGCGTGATGACCGACGAGACTGTCACCACCGAAGCCCCGCATTCGCCGCCGCCCCAGCAGCACGCGCAAGCCCAGCCCCAGCGCGTCACTCGCGGTGACCTTGCACGCGGCGACGCCGAAAAGGTCGTCAGCGAACGCACGGAAGCCGTGACGCTGTTCAAGGGCGGCGGCGTCGATTACGCCAACCTGCGCGACATGGTCGATGCGGCCAAGCTGCTGTCCGCTGCCGGACCGATGATGCCGCCCTGGCTGCAGGGCAACGTCGGCGGAATGTTCGGCATCTGCATGAAGGCGCAGGAGCTGGATATCTCGCCGCTCTCGCTGGCGGGCTGGACCTACACCGTCGAGCAGTGGATCAACGGTCAGAAGGTCGAGCGCGTCGCTTACGAGAGCCAGTTCTTCCACGCGATCATCGAGCAGCGCGCCCCGATCACGACGCGCTTGCAGGTGGACTACGAGGGCGAAGGCGACAAGCGCCGCTGCCGGGTCTGGGCAACCTTCAAGGGCGAGAAGGAGCCGCGCTATTTCCCGCCGCTCGACGCCGATCCCGACCAGTTCACGCTCGGCAAGCTGCACCCCGGCCACAACGACAAGGGCAAGGTCAAGGGCTCGCCGCTCTGGGACAAGAAGCCCGATCTGCAGCTCTTTTACAACATGAGCCGCGACTGGGCGCGCATGTACTGCCCCGACATCATCGCTGGCATGTATGGCCGCGATGAGATGGAGGATGCCGGGTTCACCGTTGCCTCCGACGCCGCCAAGGACGTTTCGCCCCGTTTGGCGCAGCGCTTGAGCGGCAATGCTCCCCCGATTGGCCAGGCGGCCATCGCCGCCATCGACGCGCACGCCGCGACGCACGCGCCGAAGCCCAAGCCGCCGAAATCTGAGACCGAAGCACCTTCTGCACCTGCCGCCGACGCTGCGGGTGATCGACCGACCAGTGATGCGTAACGGGGAGTGACTGGGAATGGATAGGTTTGTTATCGACGCCTGCTGTGCCGAGCTGCTGAGCGAACGCCTGTGGGTTACTCGGAAGGTTCTCCACGCTGTTGGTGGCCAGCACAGCATGCTGGCAATGCCGTTCGCGGCTGACGGTGATCGCTATCGCAGAATGTTCGCCGAGTTCAAGGCGATCACCGGGACGCGCCCGTACCTGAACCACTGCACCATCGCATGTACGGTTGGCGCGCAGCATTTCGGCGTCACGGTCGCTGATCTGCAGACAAGACCCAATCGGGACATCGTCGCGACGCGGCAGAAGATCATGGCCTTCACGCGGGTCGTGACCGGGGCTGGCTATCACCAGATCGCCCGCGTCTTCAACATCGATCACAGCGCCGTCATCCGCGCCTGCGAGCGGCACGAGGATTTCATCCGCCAGGCCCTGGCTCGCAAGACCGAGGCCGAGTGATGCGGAAGGTGGTGCGCGATGCCATTGCCGCCATCCGCGACGCGGGCGGTTCGAACGTCCGCGTCTCCGAAGCCGGGAGGCACACGCGCATCCACTTCACCGGTCCGGACGGGAAACGATCCCTCGTGCTGCTCCATCGCGGCAGCGTCGTGAGCCGTTGGTTTCCGACGCAGGTCCGCTCTCAAATTCGAAGGAAGCTCGCGACATGAGTGCCAACCATCTTCGTCTTCTGATGCTGTTCGCCAACTTCGCCGTCTGGATCGTGCTGCTCTACGTCGCCGAGCTGCTCTGGACGCTGATCCGCTGAAAAAAGGAGTGACCATGAACCTCGCTAACGAAATTTCCTCGCTTGAGACCGAGCTGCAGTCCTTGCGCGCCGAGAACGAGGTGCTCAAGAGCAACAAGGCGATCATCGAGTTCGAGAACGACAGCCTGCGCCGCCAGGTCACCAAGGTGAACGCCGAGCGCGACAACCTGATGCGGCGCTCCGAGGCGATCAAGAGCCTGCTCGATCAGATCGGCGGCAGCCTGATGCTCGGCCTGCGCAAATTCCACGATAACGAGCGCGACGTTGCGGCAGCGCAGCTCATCGCCGAGACCGGTGAGATGCCGATGTTCCTGGCCCAGGCGCGCGGCAACGGCCACGCCGAGGCTGACCAGACCGAGCACTGATCATGAGCCGACCCAGCGACCTCGAAATTGCACAGGCGATCTGCTGCGGCGAGCACTGCCGCAGCGAGACGGCGCATTGCCATGCGGGCGATCACTTCGCCGAAGCCTATCGCGTTCGCAAGCTGCTGGATCGGCACGCCCTTGGGACCGGTGGAGCTACGGAGGCGGCGTCTCGCACAGCGCCGTCGCGCGGCGAGGATATGAGCCAACGACCCGCGCCCCAGACCAAGCGCAAGCGGAGGGCTCGGGCATGATCGCGCGCCGCGCCTTCCTGCAATGCGTCGTCGCCGCACTGGCGTCGCCGGTCCTGGCGGACGACGAGGATTTCGATGCGATGTGGACGCGCCGCATCGGGCGCGTCTCGAATGATGACGAGGCGCTGGCCGGGGTAGCTCAGTCGGTAGAGCGGCGGATCGAAAATCCGCGCGTCGGTGGTTCGAACCCATCCCCTGGCACCAAGCGCCATCGCCGCCGCGACCCGGTCTGCGGCACGCGCGGTCGCCGCTATTTCCACATCGGTCGCCGCCTGTCCTGGAGGTGCCGCCGTGCCGGTTGATGAAAACAAGATCGCCGACAACGTCTGCAGGCTGATCGAAACATTCCATCAGGCCAGCGAGGACATGGATTGCGACAGCGAGGGCGCGGCGCTGGCCTATCTGGTCGCCGAGTACGTCGCCTGCTTCGCGCCTTCGCACCAGCAGGAGATGCACGGGCTTTTCGACCGGTGCGTCGCCGACGAAATCAAACAGATCAACGCCTACCTGCATCGCCAGAAGGGAGCGCACTGATGATGTCCGCCGCGAAAGCGAACGCCAAACCGCGCGCCGAACGCAAGAAGCGCGAGCAGCAGCAGGTGGTCAAGCCCGACCTGCTTGCCTACTCGGTCCCTGAATTCTGTCGGGCGTTCCGCATCTCCGAGCGCCACTACCTCAATCTGCGATACGCGGGCAAAGCCCCCACCGAGATGCGTGTCGGTCGCAGGGTCTTGATCTCCGTCGAGAGCGCGCAGGCCTGGGTCAAGGCGCGCGAGCTGGAGGGGACCTGATGATCACCGCCGTCGACAAGCTGCGCTGCGTGCTGCGCGAGATCGGCTACCGCAAGCACGTCTATCGGCGGCGCGTCGCGGACGGCTTCATGAACGAGGCCCAGGCGAAGCGCGAGATCGAGCTGATGGAGGCCATTGCCCTCGATTACCACGCGATGGCCGCAGCCGAAGCGCCGCAGGCCGAGATGTTCACCGAAAAGGAGCGGCCCTGATGGAGGCGACGATCACCATCGACGGGCACAAGCTGACCGAAGGACAGGCCATGGCGGTCCGCGTCGCCATCACCGCGTTCCTGCTGGAGCTGAAGCACGACAAGAAGTTCGCGGACGGCCTCGGCGTGATCGGCATCGCCTACCAGGCGCGGCTGAACGAGGTCATGCACATCATCCTCAACGAAGCGTCTTAACCAACGCGCAAAAAAGGAGAGAAGACTATGCGTATTCCCAAGGGGGCCGATATCCAGCTGAAGACCGAGAACGACGCGCTCGAATTGCACATCACTGCAGCGATCACCACCAAGGCGCAGGCGAACGACCTGATCTCCTGCATCCGCCAGGTTGCCGGTGCGCTGGAGAGCGAGCGCCGGGTGCGCAAGCCGAAGATCGCCGAGGCGGCGTGATGGTTTGGCGGTGGCGTGTTTCGGCCTTCTATGGCATCGACGACCCCGACAACGGGAGGCGGCGCGGCATGTGCGCGATCGCGACGACGCACGCCACCGAACCCAGCCTGATGGTCGAGCTGGCGGCTTTCCGCCAGCGCCCCGACATCGGCTGGGTCGATATCGTTGACCTTCAAACCAGCGAACAGCGTCGGGGATACATGCGATGACGGACCGCCGCATCTTGCCGCTGCGCCGCCGCGCCGAGACCTTCGAGATCAGCTTCGGCGGCCTCAATCGTGGCTATGCCGTCACGTTGGGCTTCTACGACGATGGCGTGCCCGGCGAGGTCTCCATCTCGGGTGGCAGGTCCGGCGAGGCCGTCGAGGCTATCGCACGTGATGGTGCGGTCCTGTTGTCCCTCGCGCTGCAGTACGGCGCGCAGATCGAGAACATGGCGAGCGCCATCACCCGCGATAGCCAGGGGCAGCCGTTATCGATCATCGGCGCAGTGATCGACCGCCTGCTGCCGGAAGCGAGGGAAGGATGAGTAACGTCGCCTCGACCGTCTTTGAACACACCAGCGTCCCCTACGGCGAGGACGGCAGGCTGGTCCGTGGCATCATCGCGAGATGCGGCGCGCCTAACTGCGAGGCCGCCGTTCCGCTCCCGGTGAACCTGATGGCAAACGGTCGCGGCATGGACAGCAACATCGAGTGGCAGTTCATCGCTCGCAAGCTGGAGCAGAAGGGCTGGCGCATCGGCAAGACCGCGACGGCACACCGCTGTCCGAAGTGCTTCAGCGCGGCGAAGTTTTCAGCAATCCGAAAATCTGGGGAGAAACCCGTGGTGAACAAGACCGAGCAGCCGCTGCAGGTGGTGCAGGAGAACGCCAGGGTGATGACGCGCGAGGATCGGCGCATCATTTTCGAGAAGCTGAACGATGTCTATATCGATGGCAAGGTCGGCTACGGGCGCGGCTGGACCGACGAGAAGGTCGCCCTCGATCTCGGCGTGCCGCGCGCCTGGGTGAAGCTGCTTCGAGAAGAGAACTTCGGCGACGAAGTCGGCAACGAGGAAATCCACGAGCAGCTCGCAGAAGCGAAGACCGCGCTCGCCGAAATGCGTAAGCTGGAGCCCGACATGCGGCGGCTGCTGGCACTCGCCGACAAAATCGAGAAGTCGCTGGCCGAAATCCAGAAGGTGCTGAAGTGACCGAACCGAGCGAACTGGAGAACCTGCGGGCCGAGTTTGCGGCTGCCAAAGAACAGGCAGCCGAGCTGCAGGACATTTTCGATCTGCAGTGGGAGGCCGACATGCGGGCAGTCCGCCGCTGGCGCGCGGCGAACCCCGGCAACGAGCTGGTGCTGCCGGATCGCGCCAACCTGGTCATCTGGTTGCTCGGGCTCGTCGAGCGGTCAGCGCCTCCGCGCGGCAGCTGCGACGGCGAGCGCTGCTTCTGCGGCGAGCCCGCCGCGCACAAGGTCGAGGAAGTGGTCTTCGCCGACGATCCGCAGCCGATCAGGCATCCCCTGACGAGCTACGTTTGCCGCGAGCACTTCCGCCAGATCATGTGACCGGCAGCACCATGACCTTCCGAGTCATCAACCTGACCAGGGGTGAGATAGTGGCCGAGCTGCACCGGGCCGATCAGGCCATGCAGCTAGCCGACGCCCTGGCCGCAGACTGCCAGTACCAGGAGCAGTTCGCCGTGGTCGAACTGGTGACGATTTACGAAACATCGAGGCCGCTCAAGTCGAGTTGAGGAGTGAACGATGGCTGACAATCTCTGCCCCTGCGGGTCCGGCAAGCAGTCGTGGTGGGAGCACGACGCTCGCGGCATTCCGCTGTGCCGGGTCTGCGACAAGTGCAGGAAGGAGAAGCTCGGCCGCTATCGGCCCGATGTGCTGACCGACCCGAATTACTGGACCGACGAGCCCGTCGAAGAGGATTGATGAGGCGGCGCGGTTACATCTCGTTCAAGACGAAGCTCGCGGCGACGCTTTGCGAGATGCTGGCCGACGACGGCACTGGCAAGCTGGTGAAGATCATTCCGCACGAGGATGCGGTGAAGATGACCGAGGACCAGGTGCTTTCGCTGTTCCGGTTCGACCATGGGCTCTATCACGCGCAAGGCGGCTCGGACGAGTTCTGGAACCTGACGCCCATGCTGATTAAGGCGCACA
Source organism: Bradyrhizobium sp. UFLA05-109 (assembly GCF_054185165.1). Lineage (NCBI taxonomy): Bacteria > Pseudomonadati > Pseudomonadota > Alphaproteobacteria > Hyphomicrobiales > Nitrobacteraceae > Bradyrhizobium > Bradyrhizobium sp. UFLA05-109. The sequence continues at coordinate 24,549 of NZ_JBBIAR010000037.1, forward strand.
ACGTCAAGACGCGCCAGCGGGATCTCCCGCAGATGGCAAAGACGCGCCGGATCGAAAAAGCCCAGGAGGAATTCCGGGCGCGCCTCCTGGCTAAGGACCGAGGCGAGCCGCACCCGCCCAGCCGTTGGCCGAAGCGCAAGTTTGGAAAATGAGCACGATGAAGCTGGACGTTATCGCGACCAAAGTCTGCAAGGCATGCTGCAAGGAAAAGCCGATCAGCGATTTCTATGTGCAGGTGCGGCCTGGCCTGAGGGATGCGACCATGACGGTCTGCAAGGAATGCCACCGCGCTCGTGTGAAGCGCGCCACCGCAGAACGCAAAAAAAGCCCCACTTAAGCGGCGGAGAGCTGCCCGCAGCCGATGACATATTGGCAGCTAAGGAGCCCTAGCGGTGGAAGGGAGCCGCCCGTCCCCTGGCAGTCTCCAACCGGCACAGTAGGAGCGAGAGAATGGGCTGGATGAGGCGGACTACACGCCGCCGCGCTGATTACAGGCCGCAAGGTTCGATCAGCAGGCCTTCGTCGCCCGGCACTGATTGACCGAGCCGACAGGTCAGATAAAATGCTCAGGTGAGTGCCCATCCAGAATGGTGATAATTCGGTTTCGAATGGGCTGGTTCAGGAACAATATCAGACAGGGTTCGTGGGCGGCGCTGATTGCGCTCGCCATTAACTTTGCGTTGTCCTTTGGTCACGTTCATGCCATTGGCGGCACGGGCTCAGGTCTAAGCCAGGTTGCCCTCACAGCGCCAAACACGCCAGACGATCACGATCGGACGCCAAAACATCCTGCCGACGGGGTGGACTACCTCTGTCCGATCTGCATCGCCCACGCGGCGATGGGGAACGCGCTGGCGGCGACACCGCCTGCGCTACTCGCGACTCTCGCCGAGATATCGGTCGATCGTGCGGTCGAGCACGAATATGCAATCTCTCAGCCGCCATGCGCGGCCTTTCAATCCCGCGGCCCCCCGATTTCCTGACGCCGCTGCCTCGGTCGCGTAGCGCTGCACCAGAACTGTTGTCGCCGTCGGCCGAGGTTCCATCGCTCAGCATGGCTTGCGTTGTTTTGCCCCGCAGCCTTGCATCAGCTCAGTCAGGAATCTCATGTACTTCGCCCCTTTGCGCATCCCACGCAGCCTTCTCCTAACCGTGTCTACGCTTGCGCTGGTCGCAGCGTCAGATGTCCCCGCGCGCGCGCAAGCTGGCGCCGCCTCGCCGACGCCGCAACCATCCGCCTCCCCTTCCGCGCCCGAAACGCCGGCTCCGACTCAGCCGATACCGCAGCAGACCCCCCCTGCCACGGAACAGACCCCGTCGCCTCCGCCCCAAGCGCAGGGCGGCACTGTCCTGCCCGAAACGCGCGTGGTCGCACCCGCCGAGCGGCGGCCGCGAACGCCACCACCGCGCCAAGTGGTGCGCCGCCAGCCGTCCGCGCCAACACAGACCCAGGCACCGAGCGAGGCGGCGACCCAAGCGCAGGTCGTCGCCCAGCAGAACCAGAAGTTCGACGCGGCCCGCCAAAACATCTTCCCGCCGGTAGGGGCCGGCTCTTATGAGATGAGCCATCAGGCCATCGAGTCCTTGCCGCAGGGCAACAACACTACGCTGGATAAGGCGCTGTTGCAGTTCCCGGGCGTCCACCAGGATTCGGCCGCGAGCGGCGAGCTGCATGTGCGCAACGAGCACGCCAATCTGCAATACCGCATCAACGGCATTATGCTGCCCGACGGCGTCGGCGGTTTCGGACAAATCCTCGACACAGGTATCGTCGGCAATATGGCGCTGCTGACGGGCGCGCTGCCGGCGCAATATGGCCTGCGCACGGCCGGCGTGCTGGATATTACGACCAAGGCGGACGCGTTCGACAATTCCGGCAAGGTCAGCGTCTATGGCGGCAGCCATCAGACCATCACGCCGTTCGCCGAATACGGTGGCACCGTGGGACAAACGCAGTATTACGTGTCGGGTCGCTATCTCTACAACAATCTCGGCATCGAGAATCCGACGCCCGCAAATGAGGCCATTCACGACCGCACGCAACAGGAAAAAGGCTTTGCTTACGTTTCGACGGTACTCGACCCCAACAGCCGCATCACCTACATCGGCGGCGTCTCAAACGCGCTGTATCAGATTCCCAACAATCCCGGTCAGCCGTCCAACTTCCAGTTGGGGAACATAACCAGCTTCAATTCCGCGCTTCTCAACGAGCGGCAGTCCGAACTCAATCAGTTCAACGTCGTGGCCTACCAGCACTCGGCCGAGGGAATTGACTACCAGCTTTCCTATTTCAACCGCTACAGCCAGCTCCACTTCTTCCCCGACCCGATCGGTGACCTGCTCATCAACGGGATTTCATCGAGCGTGTATCGTCAGAGCTACGTCAACGGCATTCAGGAGGATACCGCCTGGCGCGTCGCCGACGCGCATACGCTGCGGTTCGGCTTCACCGCCAGCGCCGAGCGGTCCCTGGTCACCGACATCAACACCACATTCCCGGCCGATCCGGTGAACGGTGGTCAGGCGTTCGACGCGACCACGGGCAATCCGCTTCCGCCTGTCACCATTTTTGATTCCAGTTCCAAGCTCGGCTGGCTGTTCGGCGCCTATGTGCAGGACGAATGGAAGATAACCAACAATCTGACCCTGAACGCCGGCTTGCGCTTCGACCAGATGTGGCAATATGTCGACGCCAACCAGTTCAGCCCGCGCATCAGCCTGACCTGGGTGCCTCAGGAGGGCACGACCGTCCATGCCGGCTACGCGCGAACCTTCACGCCGCCACAGCAGGTGATCGCGGCTCCGACCAACATTGCGCTGTTCCAGGGCACGGTGGCTGCGCCCGCGGTCACCCTGAACGATCCGGTGCTGCCGGAACGGGCCAATATTTTCGATGCCGGCGTGCTTCAGAAGATCTGGCCGATTCCCGGCCTCGAAGTCGGCCTCGATGGCTACGTCAAGCTGGCGCGTGATCTGCTCGATGACGGGCAGTTCGGCCAAGCCTATGTGCTCAGCGGCTTCAACTATGCCAAGGCGAATAATATCGGCCTCGAATTCAAGGCGAGCTACACCAATGGCAATCTCAAGCTCTACGGCAACGTGGCCTGGGCGCGCCAGCTCGGCACCAATGTCGTCTCGAACCAGTTCCTGTTCGATCCGGACGAACTGGCCTACATCGCGACCCACTACATCTTCACCGACCATAGCCAGTGGGTGACGGCGTCGGCCGGTGCCTCCTATAAGTGGTACGACACGAAGTTTACCGCATCCATGATCTACGGCAGCGGACTTCGTTCCGGCTTCGCCAATACCGACCACGTACCGTCCTACACTCAGGTCAATGCCGGCGTATCGCACGACTTCTATCTCGTCGCGCCGAACAAGCCGACCACGGTGCGGTTCGACGTCGTGAACCTTTTCGACAAGATCTACGAAATCAGGGACGGGTCCGGCATCGGCGTGTTCGCGCCGCAATTCGGACCGCGGCGAGGATTCTTCGTCGGTATCTCACAGAAGATATGAGCGGGAGCAGGGAGTGATCCAGAAGGACAACAGAAAAGAGAACCATATGCCTGATCGCAACTCACGGGCGAAGTCTGGAATTTTCGCCCGCATCGTCACGCTGACTATCGTGAGCCTTGCACCGCTCGCGATATCGACGGCTGCGCTGGCGCAGGCGGACACCTCAAATCCGCTGCTGCCCCGCAATCTCTCGCCATGGGGCATGTTCCTCAACGCCGACATCATCGTGAAGGCGGTGATGATCGGGCTTGCGTTTGCATCGTTCGTGACCTGGACGGTGTGGCTTGCCAAAACGATTGAGCTGGCGGGCGCGCGGCGGCAGGCCCGCCGCCGCACCAGGCTGTTGGAAAGCGGCGGCAGCCTCGCGGAGGCGGTCCGCGCCTGCCGTAACGACAGCGACGCCGTCGCCCAGCTCATCCTCACCACCGCGCGCGAGGCCGAACTGTCCGACGGCATCGTCGACGACGCGTTCAAGGAGCGCGTTGCCTTGCGGCTGGAGCGCGTGCAGGCGGCGATGACGCGGCAGATCTCGCGCGGCACCGGCCTGCTCGCCACGATCGGCGCGACGGCACCGTTCGTCGGCCTGTTCGGCACGGTCTGGGGCATTATGAACTCCTTCATCGGCATTTCAGAATCCCACACCACCAATCTCGCGGTGGTGGCGCCTGGTATCGCCGAAGCGCTGCTCGCAACCGCGATGGGACTCGTCGCCGCAATCCCCGCGGTCGTGATCTACAACCACCTGGTGCGGGTCATCGGCGGCTACCGCGTGTTGCTGGATGACGCCTCGGCGCAGCTCCTGTTGATGATCAGCCGCGGACAGCACGGCCGCGCCGCGATGCTGTCACGGGCCGCGGAGTGACAGCATGGCCATACGTCTTGGACAACGTTCGGGCAGCGACGATCTCGAAATCCAGCACGAGATCAACGTCACGCCGTTCATCGACGTGATCCTCGTGCTCTTGATCATCTTCATGGTGGCGGCACCGCTTGCCACTGTCGACATCGGCGTCAACCTGCCCGCTAGTACCGCGCCGGAGCAGCCGCGGCCGGACAAGCCCGTCTTCGTGACCATCAAGCCGGACGAGACCATTGCGGTTGGCGAGACCTTGGTGCCGCGCGGGGAGCTTTCGGCCGCGCTCGATTCCGCCACCAACAATCATAAGGACGAAACGATTTTCGTCCGCGGAGACAAGACACTCAGCTATGGCGCGCTCATGGAGGTGATGAACAGCCTGCGCGACGCCGGATATCTCAAGCTCGCTTTGGTCGGTCTGGAAACGCCGGCAGCCAAGCCATGAACGCGTTTGCACTGCATCTGCCAGAACGGCGCGGACTTTCCCGCTGGACATTTGCCGGCGTGACGATCCTGATGGCGCACGCGGCGATCGTGGCCACGGTTGCGTTGTGGTATGCCCGCAGGCCGGTCGAACCGAACATCCTGCCCGCCATCGCAGTGACACTGGCGCCGGTCGAAAGCAGTTCGCCCGAGATCCAAAACCAGGACATCGCCGTCGGGCCAACCATGCAGCAGGCCGAGGCCGCGCCACCGGAACCGCCCAAGGTCGAGGAGAAGCAGGAAGAGCCGGCGGTGCAGCCACCGCCGCCGGCACAAGAGGCGGAAGTCACGCTGCCAAAGGTCGAGAAGGAGGTGGACGAACCGAAGCCGGTGCCTCAACCGCCCGCGCCGGAAACCCGCGCGCCGCCAAAGAGCGAACATATCGGGCAGTTCACCGAAGCAGGCTCAAACGCCTATAACGCGCTGGTGTTCGGCCATCTGCAAAAGTTCAAGCGCTACCCGTCGGCCGCGCGCGGCAAATCAGGCACGGTCATCGTGAGATTTGTGCTGAACCGCGCAGGCGATGTGATCGGCAGCACTGTAACGAAGTCGTCGGGCAACGATGTACTCGATCGCGAGGCGATCGAGATTCTTCGACGCGCGAGTCCCTTCCCGGCATTCCCTGCGGCCAAGCCGGGCGCGCAGGATACTTACATCGCGCCGGTGAATTTCGCCCGGTCCAGTTGAAGGCGCCGGCACCGGGTCGCACTCGACGGGAGTGTCGAATGACAGTCCGGACCTTGTTGCTGGCTCTTTGCCTTCTGATTTGCAGTGAACTGCCCGCTGTTTCCAAAGGCAGTGCCGCAAATAAGGAGGATCCCTGGGATCCTCGCCATATAGACAATTTGCCCGCCGAGGTCCGACAATACATCACTGGAATCTGCAAAGGGCCGGCCCGCGCCCGGCATGACTTCGCAACCTACTCACCGCACGAAAAGCGCTGGCGAATAAACCTTGAGTACCTTCAATGCAACGGCCTTGGCGAATACCGTCGAGGAAACCAATGTCTGGACGTGGATTTCGTTGAAATAGGCTCGCACTTTCGTGTTGCCTCGAAACAGTACAGAGATTGCGGCTACTAAAAGCCCGCGAAGGGTAAGGTGGAGGCGATCCGTTGCGGTCAGGATTAAGCTTTCTCAAGATGGTTGGTCTCAGCATCACAACGGCCGCGTGGCTGGCGGCTGGATCCTTTGCAGCGGAGCAAACGTCGGACGTTCCGGCCTGGCTGCGAGGCCTTATTGGCGAAGGCGACGGGCAGATCGCGCAAGTGGTCCTACAGAGGGCGCGCGCCCTCTATCTGAGAAAGGTGAACGAAGGCGTCGTTAAAAATCCCTGCTATTTTGCCATGGACGCGACGCGCCCCAACGATTTAGGCAATGGCAGATTGGGCTCCCGGTTTTACGTTATTTGCGAAGCTGACCGGTCTTTTCGTGCGATTTCCGCAGGGCACGGCAGCGGTCGCAATTTGAAGGGCGTTGCTGATTTCGCAAATGGCAGAGAGTGCGCGAAGAATTTTGGCAATGCCATGGATTCGCACCTGACGACCGGCGGCGCCTACGTGACAGGTGAGACGAAAACGTCGTTCAAAGGCTATTATCGCGTGTCGACGAAACAAGATGCGGCCTTGACGCGCTCGTTTGTTCAGTTCGATGGCGAGGGCGAGACCGCCAACGCCAGACCGCGCGCCATCGGTGGACATGCGGCCGTCACACTGAAGGACATATGTCTTCGAAAGAATCCACGTAGTCCATATGCGAACCAGAACGGTTACGTTCCATTTGGGACTCTGGTGGACTACTCCGGAGGTCGCAGCGATGGCTGCACCAGTTGGTCGCCGTCTGACGCCCAGCAAATCGTTCCGCTGTTGAAGGACGATCCAACGACGGTCTACATTTATCCGGAATCCCACGACATCGAGGCGGTCGCGCAAGCCGCTGCAACTCGCCAGTCGCTGTCGCGAGCGGGGTTGTATTGGAACGCCCTCTGCTTGAAGCAGATGGGCACTCCGAAATTCTGGCCGAAAGAGGTTCTCGAACCGATCCTTGCTCGATACCATAAGGACCCGGAGCTGCCCGCACGGTCGCCTCCGGTTTGCAAGCCGTGAACTCGTTCCTTGTTTCGCCAAAGTTCCTTTGAAGGTTGGCCTAGCCCGCTGCGGAAGGCTTAGCTTCCCAAAGCCATCCGGCAATTGCCGTTGCAGCCAAGGCGCCCCCCAATTGCGCCACGATGAACGCTAGCACCCCAGCGGGAGCGATACCCGCGAACGTGTCCGACACGGACCGAGCGATGGTCACGGCGGGATTCGCGAATGATGTCGAGGCCGTGAACCAGTAAGCTGACGTGATGTAGAGACCGACCGCATACGGGATCGCGCTTGGCGCGCGAGCAGCGCAGCCGAAGATGGTCAACAGGAGCCCAAACGTTGCGACCGCCTCGGCCAGCCATTGGCCGGTCCCTGCGCGTTGGGTCATCGACAACTGCCATAACGGCAGATCGAACATCAGATGCGCGGTCCATACGCCTGCGATCCCGCCAGCGATCTGCGCGGCGATGTAGATCGCGACCAGCCGCCACGGCAACTCGCCCCGATAGGCCAACGCCAGCGTCACGGCGGGATTGAAGTGCGCGCCGGATACGGGTCCAAATATGAGGATCAGGACGACAAGGATCGCGCCGGTCGGGATCGTGTTGCACAGCAGGGCGAGCGCGACGTTTCCGCCCGAGAGCTTCTGCGCCATGATGCCAGAGCCGACGACGGCCGCCAGCAGGAACGCGGTGCCGAGCCATTCGGCAACAATTCGGCGCGCCAGCGACGGCATCAGGTGCGTTCCCGTACCTGCGTTGCGCCTTCCATCTCGCCGATTTCACGGAGCTTGGCCTTGAGGCTCATCTGGTCCAGCGCCCGCAGCGGCAGCGCGACGAAAGCGCTGATCCGCTGATTGAGCAGGCGGTAAGCCTCCTTGAACGCCAGCGCGATCTCGGCATCGGTGCCCTTTGCTTCGGCCGGGTCCAGTATGCCCCAGTGTGCGGTCATCGGATGACCCGGCCACACGGGACATGCCTCGGCCGCCGCGCTATCGCAGACGGTGAAGATGAAATCGAACTTGGGCTCGCCGCCCTTGGCGAATTCATCCCATGACTTTGAGAGAAAGCCGGATGTGTCGTAACCGAGACTTTCGAGAAGCTGGATCGTATGCGGGTTCACCTTGCCCTTCGGCTGGCTGCCCGCGCTGTAGGCGCGGAACTTGCCCGCGCCGATCTTGTTGAGGATCGCTTCGCCGATGACCGATCGCGCCGAGTTTCCGGTGCAGAGAAATAGGACGTTGTAGGGCTGGTCGGTCATGGTCGATCCTAATTGCAGCACGCAGTGGCTTGCTTCGGCTCGGCTTGTGGCGCGCAGCAGGCGCTCTGCTTCTCATGCGCGACCCGCGCCCCGTTCTCTCCAGTGCCGTCGCCGTAGTTCGTGCTCTCGCCGGTCGTGTGGAAGGTCTCCCACGCGATGCCCGCCGGGTCATCGATCCACGACTTCTCGGATTTGGCATAGCAGCAGGACGTCTGCCCCTGCTCGATGATATTGCCGCCAGCCTGCCGCAAGCGATCGTAGACTTCGTGCAATTCCTCGCTGTTCTCGACCTGAATGCCGAGATGATCGAGGCCAGGTTGGCGGCCTCGCGTTGAAATGGCGAAGTTGACGCGCGGATCATCGAGCATCCATTTCGCATAATCTGGTTTCACCACCGACGGCTGCGCCGCGAACAGCGCCGAGTAAAACCCGATCGAGCGCGACAGGTCTTCGACCGAGACGTGAACATGCAGTCGCTTCATGGCTTTTCCCTTTCAGGCTGGCGTTTTCGCCCGCTTCCGCGCAGGCTTGCACTCAGCGACGGGCGCACACGGCGCGCCGCCGCAGCAGTTCTCGGTCAGGAAGCAGAGCAGCCCATTCATCGTCTCGAACTGCGCCGCATAAATCATCGAGCGGCCCTCGCGCCTCACCGTAACAAGGCCCGCTTCCCGAAGCCGGTCGAAGTGGAATGTCAGCGTGTTGGGCGCGAGATCGAGCGCCTGCGCCACCGACCCAGCGGACATGCCCTCGGGACCGGCCTGCACAAGCAGCCGGAAAACGTCGAGACGATTGTCTTGAGCCAGCGCCGCCAAGGCGGCCACGACATCTGCCTTTTTCATATTTCAATAATCGTCGAAATAATCGACCCTCGTCAACTATCATTTCAGCAGCCATTGAAATGTTGTCGATCACCGTTGCGTGACCCGACCACTCGGGGCCCGCGCCAGGGGATGCCAAAGCAACGCCCGGACAATGAGCGGTGCCGCGACCGCAAGCGGCAGAAGCCAGTAGGTGATTGACGGAAGGTCCTTCCAGATCGGCAATTGCTTTCCATTGTCCACGTAGAAGGCGATCAGCATGAAAACGTAAGACATGCTCATTCCCGTGATGTGCAGCCTCACCCAATTGCGCCAACGCCGTCGCAGCGCGGTGCGACCAAACAAAGCGCAGGCGAAAGCAACGGCACCGAGAACAAACAGGTGGTAGTTCTCGGCCCAGCGCATGACCGAGAGCACGGTGGCCGAGGTGAAAAGCGCCAGTAGGCACCAGAAATAGACCAAGCCGAAGCTGGAGTGGCGTCCGCGTCCCTTCCGCGACAGCATTGCGCCAGCGCCGATTACAACGCACGCAATCCCGAGCGGGATGTGCACCCCGATGACCACGGCGAGGAAAACCGGGTCTGTTGAAGGGATGACGATGCCGCCAATCGTGGTCGCGTCTTCCACCGTCATGCGACCCGTCTCAACGGTGCGGCTCGATCAGGCCGCTGCCAGCTGCACCACGTTGTCAGGCGGCGTTGTTTCATGATCCAGGAGAGTAGCGCGGGTGATCGCATCGGTGTGGTCGGTGATGTATTTGGAATAGGTCCTTTCGATCTCGACCACGCTGGTGTCGTGGTTGGCGGCAACGACGCGGGGCGGAGTGCCTTTCATCAGCTGCCGCACGATGCTGGAATGCCGCAAGGCGTACATCGTCACCTCGTCGGGGTCGAGGCCGCTTGCTTTGACGACCTCGCGGAAATCATCGCCATAATCGTCGGCGACCCCGATAGCGTCCCGGCTCGGGTCCTTCGGATCGATGCGGCCCCAGGGCTTGCCGTTGCTCTGCAAGAGCAGCCTGTCATTCGGCTTGCGGCCTTCGGCGTGTTTGGCCAGCCGCGCCGCCAGAGCCGGAGTGATCGGGAGCGGGAAGCGCTCGACCCGCTTTTCCTTCGCCTTCGCGCCGCCGCCCTTGCTCGACTTCGGCATCATCAGCTTCGGACTGGTCCGATGGTTGAGCAGGTCGCGAACCCGGAGCCGCGCACTCTGCGAAGGCCGGTTGCCGCCCTGGGCCTGCACATCGGTAAACAGGCCAAGCTCGTGGTCGTGAGCATAGGCGTTGCGGACAATTGTGCGGACCTGATCATCGAGCAGGATGACGTTATTGCTTTCGGTCGCGCCCGGTATCCGCTTCAGACCGCTCTTCCAGGCCTGCGCATTCTGGATGCGGCCATCCTGCTCAGCCGCGAGGTTGAGGGCAGCGTTGATATTGCTCAGGTGGCGGTTGACGCTGGCGGGTGTCAGATCGTCGAGCAGACCGTCGCGCCACTTGCGCAGCTCGGTGGCATCAAGCAGTGGCACCGGCTTCGACAGCAGCGACGCGGGCAAATGCAGGCGCGGCCAGGTGGCGTTGTAAGGATTGCCGCCGCGCTTTTCCAAATCGGTCCCATAGTTGGTCAGAGCCTCGTCGAGGGTCACGAACCTCTTGCCCTGGTCGGCATCAATGTTATCGGCGTCGCCGCCGCGCACCAGCCTGCGGGCTTCCTGGGCCGCCTGTTTGTAGGTGAAGATCGTTTTGCCGTCCGCGACGGATTCGCCGTCGTCGGCGCTGCCGAAAGCTTTGAGCCACTCGCTGCCGTTGCCATCGGGAGCGATGACGCACCAGGTGCCTGGCCCCTGGTTTCGGCGATAGCCAAGGGTCAGGCCGCGTTCAAGGTGCTGGCGATAGGGACGCTTGCGCACGGCCAATTTGGCGCGAGCGCTCGGGCTTTTGAGATTGAAGGGCGACATCTTGCACATTCCGTTGTTTTGGTGTCGGGTTTGGTGTCGGTAAATGCGGGTGCGGGCCGGTGCGTCCGCTTTCCGGAACGTGCGTAATTTACTAAGGATATCAGGGGTTTGGAAGTCGAGTGGGTGCCGCAAGAAACCGCAAGGACCCGCAAACTTTTCCCCTTGCGGGAGAAGGTGGCGCGAAGCGCCGGATTAGGAGTTGTTTCCGAAAGCGCCAATCGCGAGAGGTTACTCGTGGAGAGAACCCCTCACCCGTCTCGCCGCTGAAGCGGCGAGCCACCCTCTCCCGCAAGGGGGGAGGGGAAGAGTCAGCGCAAAAGCTTTCCTCCTACGCCCCGTAGGTCGATCCCTTCGGCAGCGGAAAGACCGGGTCCTGCGTCCGGATATTCGTCGGCCACACCACCGAGATGTGCTCGCCGGCATTTTGCATCACGACCGGTGTCGAGCGCTCGTTCTGGCCGGAGAGCGGCGTGCCCGGTGGGAAGAATTTCACGCCATAGCCCTGGATCGTGCCTCCGGCGGGGATATCGACGTCGAGCGCGGCCTTGCGGATCGCATCGGGTTCGAAGCTGCCGTATTTCTCCTTCGCTACCGGCAGCACGTTGTTGAGCAGCACCCATGTCTGGTTGAAGCCCATCGAGCAGTGCGGCGGCACGTCGGTCGCGCCGGTCTTCGCCTGATAGCGCGAAACCATGGTCTTGATGAGATCGCCCATGCCGGGGGCGAGCTTCGACGGATCGAGCAGCTGCGCGGGCACCGGGTCGATGTTGCAGAAATTGTCGATGTCCGCACCGAACGTCGCGCGCAGCTTGTCGAGCTGGCTGTAGCCGGCCCCGGCCCCGAACAGCATCTTGAAGCGCAGCCCGCTCTCGCGTGCCTGGCGCAGGAACAGCGTGATGTCGGGATTGTATCCGGCATGCGAGATCACGTCGGCCTTGGCGCGCTTGATCTTGGTGACGAGTATCGAGAGATCGGGCGCGGAGGCCGAATACCCCTCTTTCAGCGCAACCTGAACGCCAGCCTCCTTGGCATAGGCCTCGTCGGCGGCGGCAACGCCGACGCCATAGGGGCCATCCTCGTGGATGAGCGCGACCTTGACGTCCTTCGGATCCATGCCGAGCTTTCCTTTCGCATGCTCGGCGAGGAAGCCCGCGAAGGCCTGGCCATACTGGTCGGAGTGAATCTGCGCGCGGAAAACGTATTGCAGGTTCTTGTCCTTGAACACGGCGGTCGAGACCGCGGTCGTGATCCAGAGGATCTTCTTCTGCTGCTCGACCTTTGCCGCGAGCGGCACCGCGTGTGCACTTGCATAGACGCCGATGATGATGTCGACCTTCTCCTGGTCGATCAGGCGGGTTGCCTCGTTGATCGCGACGTCCGGCTTGCTCTGGGAGTCCGCGGCGACAGGGACGATCTTGGTCTTGCCGCCGATGCCGCCCTTCTCGTTGACGAGGTCGATCGCGATCTGCGCGCCGATCGAGGAAGCGACCGAGCCGCCCGCCGCAAACGGGCCGGTCAGGTCGTAGATCACGCCGATGCGCAACGTTTCGGCTTGTGCTTGGGCGCGTGTCCAATCGAGGCTGAGTGCGGCGGCGGCAGCCGCCGAGGTCTTCAGCAGCATCCTGCGTGAAGTGGGCATCCTATCCTCCCATGGCCCGGCGTTTGCGACCGGCTCTACGCTTTTTTTTGCCGAGTATTTGGAGGGGGTGGTGGAAAGTCAACATGCGCCGCACTAGGCAATTCGGACATGTGCGATGTGCCGCGCGATCGCGGTCGGGGTTTTCGGATCACGTGTCGCGTCGCACTGGAAGCTCGGCGCCCGCCGCGAACATTTTCCCCTGAGTATCATTCTTTTTGCGCCATTATCGGTGCCTCCTCGGGCGCGCTGTACGAGGCCGCACCGCCTCCCGTTTTTGTGATGGATTTTTGCTGGCTTGCTCGGTGCGAGCCGAGGGCGTCGGTGGGCCTTCGGCTTGTGCGCATCGCAGATTGCATGTCATCCTAGCCAGGCAAATTGCATGGGAAGCTCAATTCCCGGCATGGCCATCGCGCCAGTTTAAGGGTTGGAAACGCAAAACGCTCAAGGAGAAGGGACATGGAATGGACGCATCGTCTTGCAGGGCTGGCTTGCGCCGGTCTCCTGCTATCCCCGGTCAGTGCTTTGGCAGGCCCCAAGGTGGTGTCCGGTCCGGGCGCCGATCCCGGATGTTTCAAGCCTTGGTCCAGCCAGACCAAGTTCTTCCAGTGGGATAAGAAGCCGGGGCCCTACAAGATCGCCCTCGTCAACGGCTTCGTCGGCAACACCTGGCGCATCCAGATGGTGAAGACGGCGAAGGCATTTGCCGAGCAGCCCGGCATCAAGGAGAACATCAAGGAGTTCAAGGTGGTCTCCACCGGCACCGATGTTGCAGCGCAACTCGGCGCGATGGAGGACTTCATCAATCAGGGCTTTGACGGCATCGTCACCATCGCGGTGGCGCCCGACGGCTTCGACCGCATCATCCGTCTCGCCGACAAGAACAACGTGGTGGTCGTTCCCTTCGACAACATCCTCGATACCGACAAGGTGATGATGGTCAACGAGGACCAGAAGGAAATGGGCCGCATGTCGGCGAAATGGATCATGGATGAAAGCGGCAAGAAGTCCGGCGACATCCTGGAGGTCCGTGGCCTGCCCGGCAATTCGGTCGACCGTGACCGCCATATCGGCTTCCGCGAGGTGATGGAAGCACCCGGCAACAGCTTCAAGATCACCGAAGTGGTCGGCAATTGGGATACCGGCACCTCGCAGAAGGTGACGGCGGACGCGCTTGCGGTGCACGGCCACTTCGACGGCGTGTTCACGCAAGGCGGCTCCGACGGCACCGTGCAAGCGATGATGTCGGCCAAGCATCCCTTCGTGCCAATGTCGGGCGAGGGCGAGAACGAGTATCGCAAGCAGATCGCCGATCACGCCAAGGACGGCCTCAAGGGTATGTCCTATGGTCAGTCGCCGGCGCTGGTCGCCATTGCCATGAAAGCGGCGATCTCGGCGCTTCAGGGCAATCCCATGCCGCAGCTGATCTCGATCCCGATTCCGGTCGCGACCTACAAGGATCTCAAGCCCGGCACCAATTACTGGCCCGAGCTTAACGCCAACTTCTTCGCGCCGAACCAGTTCACGCCCTGCGGCGTGAATTTCACCGCGCCGGAGATCATGTCGCAAAGCGAAAAGAACACCCAGTGAGCTCACTGGGGATGCCTCGGTCACGGCCCGGCACTCGCCGGGCCGTCGTTGCGTGAGCCTGGCCATGCCGGATGCCGTCCTGACGCAAGAAGTCTTTCTCGAGCTGTCCGGCATCTCCAAGCGCTACGCCGGGGTGCGGGCGCTCGAGGGCGTCGACTTTGCCTGTGAGCGCGGCAAGATCCACGCCGTGCTGGGCGAGAACGGCGCCGGCAAATCGACGCTCATCAAGATCATCGCCGGCGTGGTGCAGCCCGACAGCGGCCGCATGCGGCTCGCCGGACATGACGTGAGCTTCGCGACGCCGTCGGCCGCCAATGCCGCCGGTGTGGTCTGCATCTTCCAGGAATTGTCGTTGATGCCCGACCTCTCGGTCGCGGACAACATCTCGATCGCCTCGCCACCGCGCCGGTTCGGCCTGATCGACGCACGGGCGCAGCGCCGCCGCGCCGAGGAACTGCTGGCCGAGATCGGGTGCGAGGACGTCAACCCCTTGATGCGCGTCCGCGACCTGCCGCTGTCGCGCCGCCAGATCGTCGAGATTGCCAAGGCGCTCGGCAAGAGGCCGCAGCTTTTGATCCTGGACGAGGCAACCTCGGCTCTCACCAGCGCCGACGTCGAGAAGGTCTACGCGATGCTGGCCCGGCTCAAGTCCGAGGGCGTTGCCATTCTCTACATCTCGCACCGCATGCACGAGGTCGAGGCGCTGGCCGACCGTGCCTCGGTGTTCCGCAACGGACGCCATATCGAGACCTTCGACAAGGGCAGGCGTTCGACCGCGGAGATCGTTCAGCTCATGATCGGGCGCGACATCGCGGCTCAATATCCTGCCAAGCCGGCCCGTACCTCGGTGAAGCCGATGCTGGCGCTCGACAACCTGTCGTGGGAAGGTCGTCTCGACCGCATTTCGCTGCGCGTCGGCGCCGGCGAGATCGTCGGTCTCGGCGGCCTCGACGGCCAGGGTCAGAAATCTCTCCTGCTGGCGCTTTTTGGCGTGCTGCGCGGCATCTCCGGGCGCGTCACGGTCCAAGACCGCGAGGTGCGGCCGGGCTCCCCCGCAGCTGCGAAGTCGGCTGGCATTGCACTGGTACCCGAGGATCGCAAGACGGAAGGCCTGATGCTGCCGATGTCGGTCGCCGACAATCTGGTGGTCGCCTCGCTCGACGCAATCTCGACCGGACCTCTGGTCGACCGTGCCAAGGAGAGCGAAGCCGTCAAGCGCGCCATTGCGCGGCTCCAGATCAAGATCGGCGCGCCCAGCGATGCGGTCTCGACGCTGTCCGGTGGCAATCAGCAGAAGGTGGTGCTCGCCAAATGGCTGATGACCGAGCCGCGCATCATCCTGCTCAACGATCCCACGCGCGGTATCGACGTCGGCACCAAGCAGGAGCTCTACCGGCTGATGCGTGAGCTCGCCGACCAGGGCGCCGCCATCCTGTTCTACTCGACCGACTATGACGAGCTGATAGGCTGCTGCGATCGGGTCGCGATCATGTATGATGGCCGTATCGTGCGCGAGCTCGAGGGTGATGAGTTGACCGAGACCAATATCATCGCGAGCGCGCTGAACATCGATGCCGCAGCGCCGCCCGGTCCCGGAGCCGTCCATGCTTGACGATGTTGCCATCCGTGTCCGCCAGAACGTCGGCATCGTCACCGCCATTGTGTTGTTCTGCGTCCTTTATCTGCTCTACAACCTCGCGCACCCCAAGGGCTTCTCCTCGGCCGTGTTGGTGCAGAACAGCGACGAGATTTTTGCGCTTGCCATGCTGGCCATGGCCCAGACCGTCCCAGTGCTGGCCTCGGGCCTCGATCTCTCGGTCGGTGCCGTCATGACCATGGTGGGATGCTTTGCGAGCTATCTGCTCACGGGGACGGCGGGAGGCGCGCCGCTGCATCTCGATATCTTCGGCCTGCATCTTTTCCTCGGCACCTTCCCCGGCGGCGTCAGCGGCATCCTGCTCGGGATCGTCGTCTGCCTCGCCATCGGCGCACTGGCTGGCTTCGTCAACGGCTGTGTCGTCGTTTACGGACGCATCCAGCCGATCATCGCGACACTCGCGACCGGTGCGGTCTATATCGGCATCGCGCTGTTCCTGCGGCCGACGCCGGGCGGCAAGATCGACGAGGATCTCAACTGGGCGCTGACCAATTCGCTCGGCGATTTCGCTGCGACCGTGCATATCTTCGACGATGGTGCCGCAAGCTGGTTTGCGCCGGTGGCCTGGATCCCGGTGCCTTTCGTGCTGCTGGTCCTGATCGCGCTCCTCGTCTGGGTGCCGTTCCGCCGCTCCGTTCTCGGCCGCGCCGTCTATGCGGTCGGCTCGGCCGAAGGCGCGGCCTACATGTCGGGACTGCCCATTGACCGCGCCAAGATCGCGGCCTTCACGCTCGCCGGCTTCTTCGCCGGCTGCGGTGGTCTTTTCCTGGCCATCCAGACCTCCTCGGGCAATGCCGACATTCCGCAGGCCGGCGCTTATACGCTCAACTCCATCGCCTCCGTTGTGATCGGCGGCACCTCGCTGCTCGGCGGCACCGGCAGTGCGATCGGCTCGATCTTCGGGGCCATGATCCTGCGTGTGATCTCATTCTTCTTTCGCATCTTCGATATTGCGCCCCTGCTGCAACCGCTGTTCGAGGGCCTGATCCTGCTGGCGGCGGTCAGCATCGGCGCGCTCGGCGTCTTGCGCGTCAGGAATACGCTGGAGCTCTTTCGATGACGTCGGCCTCTCTCAGCCTCTCGCGCGACGACCGCCCGATCCTGATTGCGGCGCTGTTCATCCTCGTGATCCTGGTGGCGGGCACCGTCTATACGTTCGCCCGTTTCGGCAGCGCGCCGCTGCTGTCGCCGACCTATCTGTTGCAGCAGCTTCAGATCGGCGCTTTCCTCGGCATCGTCGCGGCCGGCATGATGATCGTGATCCTGATCGCCCAGATCGACCTGTCGGTGCCGTGGACACTGGCCGCCGCTGCCATGATGGCGACGTCGATCGGCGGGCCGCTCGCCATTCCCGTGGGGCTCGCGATCGGGCTTCTGGTCGGGCTCGTCAACGGCATCGGCGTCGCGTACTTGCGCGTGCCCTCGATGATCTTCACCCTCGGCGTCAACGCGGTGATGCGCGGCCTGATGGTAGCCCATACCGGCGGCTACGCGCCGCAGACGGCCGCCACCGATTTGATGCGGACGCTCGCTGCCGACCGGACGCTCGGTATCCCCAACGCCTTGTTCGTCTGGGCCGCGGTGTCCGTGCTGGTCGCCGTCATGCTCCAGCGCACCGCGCTCGGCCGTTACATCTATGCCATTGGCAACAAGGAAGCGGCGGCGTATCTGGCCGGCATCGACACGCGCCGCGTCACAGTGGTTTGCTTCGTCATCTGCGGTGGTGCGGCCGCACTCGCGGGCGTCCTGCTCGCCGGCTATTCCACAAAAGCCTATCAGGGCATGGGCGATGCCTATCTGCTGCCGTCGATCGCCGCGGTGGTGATCGGCGGCACCAACATTCTGGGCGGCCGCGGCCGCTATCTCGGCACGCTGATCGGCGTGGTGCTGATCGTGCTGCTCAACAGCGTGCTCTCGATCATGGAAATGCCCGAGGCCGGCCGGCAGGTGATCTACGGCCTCGTCATCATCTTCATGCTGCTGGTCTATGGGCGCGGCGAGCGCGTCACGAGCTGACGAATCTGAGTCCGTTTCCTGGCGCTCGAAAAGGTTAGGTGGGTCCGACTGCTCCCGTTAGGGGTCTGTCCATCCCACGGCCCGATGATGGCATCATGCCCCTGATTTGCCCGACGCGTCAAATGATTTCGTAAAATCGTAAATCATCGCGCCGTTCGCCACCGGCTACTTTGCATGGGGTTGTTTTCGATGTTTTTGTTGTGTGGTTGCGCGAGCCTCGCGGCGCTCCCTAAACCGCCGCGCGCGTGTTGAGATAGATCGAGTACAGCGAGGTCTGGCCGCAGATATAGAGCCGGTTGCGGCGCGGGCCGCCGAAGCAGACATTGGCGACGATTTCCCCGACCGGAACCGTGCCGATATGCGTGCCATCAGGCGCGTAGCAGAACACGCTGCGGCCTGCCGACGTCCAGATATTGCCATGGATGTCGCAGCGGAAGCCGTCGTAGAGACCCTCGCCACAGGTGGCGAACAGTGCGGCGTCTCCGGACGTTTGCTGTCCCTCCACCTTGTAGGACCAGATCGTTGCGGGCAGCCCGGGGACATGGGTGGCGCCGGTGTCGGCGACGTAGAGCCGCGTCTCGTCGGGCGAGAAGGCCAGCCCGTTGGGCTGCACCCGGTCGGACACGACGCGCGTGATCTTTCCGGTGCTGCCGTCGATGCGGTAGACGTTGCTGGCGCCGATCTCGGACGGGCTCTGCTGCCCCTCGTAATCGCTGTCGATGCCGTAGGTCGGATCGGAGAACCAGACCGAGTCGTCGGACTTGACCACGACGTCGTTGGGCGAGTTGAGCCGGTGGCCGTCGAACTGGTCGGCCAGCACGGTGACCGAGCCGTCGTGCTCGGTGCGGGTGACGCGCCGCATGAAATGCTCGCAGCTGACCAGCCGTCCCTGGCGATCGGTCGTATTGCCGTTCGAGTTGAAGCTGGGCGAGCGGAACACCGACACCGATGCATCGGTCTCGTCAAACCGCATCATCCGGTTGTTGGGAATGTCGGACCAGACGAGGTAGCGGCCGGCCGGGAAATAGGCCGGACCTTCGGCCCAGCGGCAGCCGGTGAAAAGCTTCTCGATATTGACATGACCGATGACCAGCCGCTCGAAGCGCGGGTCGTGCGTGACATAGGGGAGCATGGGTCCTCCGCGATGAGCCGCAGGTTCTTCAAGCTTGCCCGCGTGCTGCTTTCCATCACTCTGATCGACCCTGCCAAATTTGCAAGTGGTGCTTCATCGGATGGGCACGGATGCAAGAAAGTGAATGCCCGGGGCAAGCCCGGGCATTCGCGTGATAGAGCTCGTTCTGCGGCCCTTACTGCGACAGCTTCACGAAATTGGGAAACTTGAGCTGCCCTTCCGCGATCGCCTTCGGCCAGACCGTGATCTGCTTGCCGTCCTGCCACTGAAAGACCAGACCGGTCACCGCCCCGGGGCCCGACTTGATGCCGTGGGTGAACTCGTCGCTCTTGCCGTAGAACTGGATGCGGCCGATCGTGCCCTCGAAGTCGGTCTTCTCCAACTCAGCGACCATCTTGTCCGGATCGGTCGAGCCCGCGCGCTTGATTGCATCCGTGATGATGTAGACCTCGTCATAGGCCGTATAGCCGGTATAGGCCGGCGGCGTGCCGAACTTGGTCTTGAAGGCCGCCGCGAACGGTTTCGTCTTCGGTGTCACCGCGACGTCGGGCGTCGCAACCGCCAGCGACGGCACGCCGTCGGCCGCGCCGTTGGTGTCGTTCCAGAAGGTCGGGCTCAAGGCCTGCGCGCTGATGCCGAACATCGGGATCGGCACCTGCTGGTTCTTCCACTGCACCGTCGGCTGCACGCCGACATGCGAGATGCCGGTGACGATCACGTCCGGCTTCTTGCTCTCCATGTTGTTGAAGATCGGCGTGAAGTCGGTGGTATCGGGCGAGAAGCGTACGTGCTCGACGACCTTGAGGCCGGCCTTGGGCAGACAGGCTTCGTAACCGACGTCGAGCGGCTTGGTCCAGGCCGCGTCCTCGCTCATGATCGCGACCGTCTTGAACTTGAGCTGGTCGACGAGCAGGTCCTTTGCGGCATCGCAGACGAGCTGCGCCTGCGCGGCCGAGGTCAGGTAGCCGTGGAATGTGTACTTGTTCTTGTCGTAGTCATTGTGGATCGCCTTGGTGATCTCGTTCGACGCAGCACCCGGCGTGATCAGCGGCATCTTCAGCCGCGCTGCCCACGGCTCCAGCGCAAGGACGACCTCGCTGATATAGCTCGCGATCACCGCGGAAACCTTGTCCTCGCTCACCGCACGCTGGAAGGCGCGCACGGAATCTGCCGAAGAGCTCTTGTTGTCGTAGGTGACGATCTCGACCTTGCGGCCGAGCACGCCACCCTTGGCGTTGATCTCGTCAGCGGCGATCTGGGCGCCGCCCGGCGTCGCTGCACCCGCGATCGACTGTACCTCGGCGATCACGCCGATCTTGATGGGCTCGTTCGATTGCGCATAGGCGGGCGCGGCGAGGCATAGCACCAGCGCAGAGGCGAGAAGGAGGTTGCTGGTGAGGCACTTCGATAGTGGCATGCTTGTCTCCCTTGCTGTGTTTTTTGGTTGTTATGGCAATCGTCAGAGATAACCCGCGCCGGCTTCCGCCGCGAACCTTCCGGGATCGCCTTCCCAGACGATCCGTGCATGCTCGAGCACATAGACGCGGTCGGCGTGGGGAAGGGCGAAGGTCACGTTCTGCTCGCCGAGCAGAACCGTGATCGACGTGGTCTGCCGCAGCTTCTCCAGTGCCTTGGACAATTGCTCGAGGATGACAGGCGCGAGCCCCAGCGTCGGCTCGTCCAGGATCAGGATTTGCGGCTGCATCATCAGCGCGCGGCCGATCGCGAGCATCTGCTGCTCGCCGCCGGAGAGCGTCTGCGCCAATTGGCCCTGACGCTCTTTCAGGATCGGGAACAGCCCGAACAGCCAGGCGAGCTGCGCTCCGCGCGCCTCGTCGGTCAAATGCTGGCCGCCGAGATCGAGGTTTTCACGCACTGTCATCTCGCCGAACAGCTCGCGCGATTCCGGACATTGCACGAGACCGCTCCGCGCGATTTTCGCCGCGCTCGTGCCCCGCAGCTTTTCCCCCTTACGCAGGATCTCGCCGTCATAGGGCAGGAAGCCGGAGATGGTGTTGAACAGCGTGGTCTTGCCGGCACCATTGAGGCCGACAATCGAGACGAACTCGCCCTCGTGGATGTGGATCGAGACTTTCTCCAGCGCCTGCGCCTTGCCATAGTGAACGCTGACGTTCTCCACCTGCAGCAGCGGCACCTTGTCCTTGAAGGTGGTTTCGGGCCGCGCGTGGGTCTCGATGGCGCCGCCGAGATAAACCCGCCGCACGGTCTCGTTCTTCATCACCTCGTCGGCCTTACCGGTGACGATCTCCTCGCCGAGATACATCGCGAGCACGCGGTCGACGAGCGCGGCGACGCTCTTGACGTTGTGGTCGACCAGCATCACTGCGCGGCCCTCATCGCGAAAGCTGCGGATCAGGTCGGAGAAGACGTCGACCTCGGCCCGCGTCAGCCCGGCGAAGGGCTCGTCGACCAGCACCACCTTCGGGTCGCGCGCGATCGCCTTGGCAAGCTCGAGCCGGCGCAAATCGGCAAAGGGCAGCGTCGGCGGGCGGCGGTTCATCACGGCGCCTAACCCGACGCGGTCGGCGATCCACTTGGCACGGTCTACCAGCGCCTTGTCCGGAAACAGCATGAACAGGCTGTCCGGCAACAGCGCGACCATGATGTTCTCCAGCACGGTCTGCCGGTTCAGCGGCCGCGAATGCTGGAACACCATGCCAAAGCCCTTGCGCGCGATCTTGTGCGCGGGAAGGCCCGCGACGTTCTCGCCCTCGAAGATCACTTCGCCGGCACTCGGGCGCTCGATGCCCATCACGCTCTTCATCGCAGTGGATTTGCCCGAACCGTTCGGCCCGATCAGGCCAAAAATCTCGCTGCCGCGCAGGTCGAAGCTGAGATTCTTCACGGCCGTCAGGCCGCCGAACCGTTTGGTCAGACCGCGAACGGCGAGAACGGAGGTGGCGGCGACAGTCTGATCCATCATGAACGCGCCTCGCGTGACAGGGCCGCTCCGAGGAACCCGCCGGGGAAGAAAAGCACCACAAGGAGCGCAACTGCCGAGACGATGAAGGTCGCGAGCTCGCCGGTCGGCCGCAGGAACTCGCCGGCGACGATCAGGAAGATCGCGCCCAATGCCGCTCCGAGCACCGTGCGGCGGCCCCCGAGCACGGCCGAAACGATGACATTCACGCCGACCGCGACGTCGACCACGGTTCCGACCGAGGCGGTGCCGAAATAGAACACCAGCAGCGCACCCGACAGTCCCGAGAAAAACGCGCTGACAACGAACGCAGCGAGCTTGTGCTTGACGATATTGAACCCGAGCGCGCCGGCCTGTACCGGGTCCTGGCCACTTGCCTGCAGCACGAGCCCGATCGGCGATTGCGACAGGCCGTAGAGGATGGCCGCCGAGATCGTCATGAAGCCGAGCGCGATCCAGTAGTTGGCGCCGGCGTTGATGGTAATGACGTCGGGGATGGTCAGTCCGATCTCGCCGCCGGTGAGATCGGCGAACACCACGATGAAGTTCTGGAGCATGAGCACCGCAACCAGCGTTGTCAGGCCGAAATACGGCCCCCGCACCCTGAGCGCGGGCAGCGCCAGCACGAGGCCGGCGATGACGGAGGCGAGCGCGCCGAGCACGATGCAGAGATAAACCGACCAGCCGAACTGGTTGTTGAGAATGCCGGCCGTGTAGGCGCCGACGCCGATCAGGAAGGTCGGCCCGAAATTGACCTCGCCAGCAAAGCCGAACAGCAGGTCCCAGGCCATGGCGAAGACGCCGAAATAGAAGGCGACCGTGAGCAGGCCGAGGACATAGCCGGAGACGTAGAGCGGCAGGGTCGCTGCGATCAGGACGAGCGCGAGCGAGACGAAGAACAGGCGAGAGGTGAAGAATCCGGCCATATCAGCGCCTCCCCAGAAGGCCCTGGGGCCGGATGTACATGACGACCACCAGAAGCAGCAGCGCCGGAATGGTGAGTAGATGTTGGTGAGCTCGAGACCGAGCAGGGTGACGCCGCGCGGGTTCATCGAGGCCGCCAGCACCGCCTTGCCGGTGCGGGTGCGGTTCACCAGCAGCCACAAGAGCGCGATGACGAGGCAGCACACAACCGCGGTGAAGATCTCGTTGCGCGGCGTGCGCACGCCGAGAATGTCGACGACGCCCTCGACGATCGGCAGCACGGTCTTGGCATTGTTGGTGAAGAAATAGGCGATCAGTTCCTGGATCATGATGCCCCAGAGTAACGTGCCCGTGAGGACGAAGATCTCCTTTTCCTCGTTGGGGATACGACGGGAATCCTGGATCGGCTTCACGACCGCGAAGTAGGTGGCAAAGGCAGTGATGAGCGCGACCCCGACTCCGATCAGCGCGCCGAAATAGGTGTCGACATGCAAAATGCTGGCTGCGGCCCAGGCCGCCACCGCTGCCGCCACCATGATGGCGCCGTGGGAGAGGTTGAGCACGCCGGAGACGCCGAAAATCAGCGTGAATCCGGTAGCTCCGAGAGCGTAGAGGGCGCTGATGGCAAAGCCATCGATCAGGATCTGGAGTGCTCGCATCTATGATTGGCAATCTGGTCTATGAGAGGCGGTCTCACGCGCCCTCTTTGGAGAAAAGGTGCTGCGTACGCCGCATGTGAAAGCTCCCGGGAGGTGGCCCGGGAGCAGTTCCGACTAGTTGGTTGTGAGCTTGATGAAGCTCGGGAACTTGACGTCGGTTTTGGCGACGTCCTTCGGCCAGACCGCAATCTGCTTGCCGTCCTGCCATTGCAGCATCAGGCCGGTGATCAGACCCTTGCCGTATTTGATCGAATGGGTGAACGGATCATCCTTGCCGTAGAACTGCACGCGGCCGATGGTGCCTTCCCAATCGGTCTTCTCCAGTGCGTCGACCAGCTTGTCGGCGTCGGTCGAGCCCGCTCGCTTCACGGCGTCGGCGATGTAGTAGACCTCGTCATAGGCGGTGTAGCCGGCATAGGACGGATAGTTGCCGTACTTCTTCCGGAAACCCTCCGCGAACGGCACCGACTTCGGTGTCACCGCGACGCCGGGGCCGGAGACGCCCTGGTAGAGCACGCCCTCGGCGGCCTGGTTGGTGTCCTTGCCGAACGTCTCGTTGGTGGCCTGCGAGGAAATGCCGAACATCGGAATCGGCACCTGCTGGTTCTTCCACTGCACCGTCGGCTGCACGCCGACGTGCGAGATGCCGGTAATGATCACGTCGGGCTTGGCGCCCTCGATCTTGTTGAAGATCGGCGTGAAGTCTGTGGTATCCGGCGAGAAGCGGATGTGGTCCAGCACCTTCAGCCCGATCTTGGGCAGGCATTCCTCGTAGCCGACGTCGAGCGGCTTGGTCCAGGCGGCGTCCTCGCTCATGATGACCGCCGACTTCATGTGCATCTTGTCGACCAACAGGTCCTTGGCGGCGTCGCAGACGGAAAGCGCCAGCGCGGCCGAGGTCAGGTAGCCGTGGAAGGTGTACTTGTTCTTCGCGTAGTCGGCGTGAACGCTCTTGCTGATTTCGTTGGAGGCGGCGCCCGGTGTGACGAACGGCGTCTTCAGGCGCGAAGCCCAGGGCTCCAGCGCCAACACAACTTCGCTGATATAGCTCGCGATGACGGCGTTGACCTTGTCTTCGTTGACGGCGCGCTGGAATGCGCGCACTGAATCGGCCGAGGAGGAGTGATTGTCGTAAGAGATGATCTCGATCTTGCGACCGTCGACGCCGCCCTTGGCGTTGATCTCGTCGGCGGCGAGCTGCGCTGCCTGCGGGATCGATGCGCCGGCGATCGCCTGCGCCTCTGCGATCACGCCGATCTTGATGGGATCTGCTGCAAGTGCCGCGCCCGATCCGGTGATCAGCACGTTGAACGCTGCCGCACCGAGGAATATCCGCAATGCACCAGGGAGTATGCTTTTCATTCTGTTTCTCTCCTCTTAAACAAGCCTCTTTTGAGCTATTGGGCGCGACTATAACGGCGACGCCAATCTCGGCAAGCGAAACTGCATTCAGGATTGTGAGAGCCGGACTAAAGTCTAGCGCTGCGCAAATAGAGTGCAGGAAGGTTCGCTGCAGGCATGCAGAATTTGCTGGTGGGCATGCGTTCGCGCCCGCCGCGAGCCGCAGGTCGCCCGTGACGCGAGCAGGCACCAGTCGACGCCCGCCTCAAGCGCAGAGAAACGAGGGCGGTCGCCTGGCCGGCATCGTCGGGATAACGTCGCGCGGTCCAGGAAGGTCCTATTGATGGGTCAACTCGTTCAATGCCGCCTCGTCAATGAGCCATTCGCCGATCCCGGACTGCTGGCCGATTTCAGGTTCGGGCGGCGCGCCATGTTGTTTGACCTTGGCGATCTGTCTTCCCTGGCCAATCGGGAATTGCTGCGCATCAGTAACGTCTTCGTCAGCCACCGTCACATGGACCACTTTGCCGGCTTCGATCAGTTGCTGCGGGTCAGGCATCATCAGCCGGGCCGTTTGCGCGTGATCGGGCCGCCTGGTCTCGTCGCGGCCATCGCCGGCAAGCTAGCGTCGTATAGCTGGAATCTGCTGAATCAGGAGTCGCCGGAGTTCGAGATCGTCGCCGCCGAATTCTGTGATGACCGGCTCGGCGAGTGGACCAGCTTTTCTGCGAGACGGCAGTTTCACCACTCGCCGATTGAAGCGCCGTCCGTTGCACCGGGGCTGGTGTTTGCGGATGGCGATCTGCGGATCGAGGCTGCGACCCTCGATCACGGGATTCCCTGCCTTGGATTTGCGCTGCAGGAAACCCTGCGCGTCAATGTCTGGACAGCCGGGCTCGCCGAACTCGGCCTTCAGGTGGGCCCGTGGCTCAATGCGGCCAAGAGCGCGGTGCGGATGGGCGCAGATGAGGACACATCGATCGAAGTTGACAGCGGTCGCCCGATCCGGCTTGGCGAGCTGACCCGGCACGCGCTCAAGGTCGCGCCCGGACAGCGCATCGCCTACGTGACCGACGCCGCCTTCACCCGGGCCAATGCGGAAAAGATCGTCGCGCTCGCGCGCGGCGCCGATCACCTGTTCATCGAGGCTGCCTTCGCCGGCGACGACGCGCAACTTGCTTCCGAGCGCCGTCACCTGACCGCGGCGCAGGCCGGATACCTCGCGCGCGAAGCGGGCGTGAAGCGGATGACGACGTTTCATCATTCTCCGCGCTATCTGGAGACGCCGGACAGGCTGCGAGATGAGGCAGAGGCTGCATTTGCAGGCCGGAGCGCCCCCGTGGCATGAGCCGCGTCGTCGGCGTGATCATCGCGCCTGCAGCAGCGACGGATCGAGCGGTCGAAGCCGGGCGGGATCGAATGCCGTGAGATCGATGCAGCGTGCTGCGCCCTCAGTGATCACTTCCGCCAGTGCTTCGCCGGTCGCAGGCGCATTGAGGATGCCCCAGACATTGTGCCCGGTCGCGACGTAAAGGCTCTCGCTGTTCGGCACTTTGCCGATCAGCGGCAAGCCGTCTTGGGTGACCGGCCGGAAGCAGGCTTGCCGGGCGATGATCCTGTCGGCGCGAAACAGCGGCGACAGCCGTCCAGCGATCGCTTGCAGGCGGTCGATCGCGTCCTGATCCGGCGTTACGGTCGCAGGGTCCACCGGTAGCGGTGCGACGTCCGAGAACGCGGTGATCAGCGTGCTGCCGTCCGCGCGCGGAAAGACCTCGAGCGATATTGCGCTGCCGCTTTGCTCATGCTCCAGAAACAGCGCATCGGCTGGAACGTCCGTGCCGGTGTCGTACACGAGGCTTGGACTTCGCTGCCCATACACGGCGGGCAGGGTCATCCATTGGGTCGCCAGCAGCGACCATGGTCCCATGGCGATGACAACCGCATCCGCCTCGATGACGTCGCCTTCGATCTCGACGCTCTTCACGGTCGTTCCGTCCGCATCGCGCGCGATACCGGTGACGCATCCCCGGCGCAGCTCGACGCCTTGCGCGAGCGCCGCGTTCATTATCGCTGAGGTGAATTTGCGCGGATGAACGATGGCCGTCGTATCCGTCGTGCCGAGACGGTGCGCGATGACGACGCCATTGGAGAGCCAGCCGAGCGCAGACGGCGTGTCACGCTGCGCGTCGTTGCCGGCAACGAAGCCGCCATAGGCGGTCATGCGGCGGTAGGCCCAATCGCCTGCGACTTCGTGCGGCAGTTGCGCGTGAAGCGCAAAGCTGCGCCGTGCCAGCGCATCGAGTGGCGTCCCGGCGCACCAGTCGAGCGCCAAAAATCCGCCGGCCTTGCCGGATGCCGCCGCAGCTACCTCGGTTCGCTCCACGACGATGACGTCGATCCCGCGGCGGCTGAGGAAATAAGCGGTGCAGGCGCCAATCACGCCGCCGCCGCAGATGACAACGCGCATTGTGTCTTCCCTGGCAATCCCTCGCGCATCGAGGCGAGGATCGAAACAATTCGGCGCCGGCGGGGCACGCCGGCGCCTCGTCGTGGTCCGGCTCGCGCCGCCTCAGCCCGGCCCTGCGCCTTGCGTCGCCGTGTACACGGCGTAGAGCGACTGGCTCGCAGCCATGAACAGGCGGTTGCGCTTGGGGCCGCCGAAGCAGACGTTGCCGCACACCTCCGGCAAGCGGATGCGGCCCAGCAGCTTGCCATCGGGCGACCACACCGTCACGCCGTTATAGCCGACCGCGCGGCCCGCGTTGCTGGAGGCCCAGACATTGCCGTTGACGTCGCAGCGCACGCCGTCCGGCCCGCACTTCACGCCGTCGATCGTGAAGTCGCTGAACAGCTTTTGATTGGAGAGCTTGTTGTCGCTGCCGACATCGAAGACGTGCACGTCGCCCTTGCCGCCGGCGCCCGTATCGCCCGGACCCTTGCCGGTAGAGACGACGTAGAGCTTCTTGAAATCGGGCGAGAAGCAGAGGCCGTTGGGATCGGGCACCTGGTCCTCGCTGACCACGAGGTCGATGCGGCCAGTGGGGTCGATGCGATAGCAATTGGTCGGCAGCTCGCGCTTGCCAGGCGCGAAGCCGGCCGGCTGGCCGATCCGCGGATTGATCTTGCCGGCGGCGTTGCTCGGACCGCCCGGACCATCCGGCTCGCCCTCATAGAGCTGGCCGCCATAGGGCGGGTCGGTGAACCAGTAGCTGCCATCGGGATGCGCGACGACGTCGTTCGGCGAATTCAGCTTCTTACCCTGATAGGAATCGGCGAGCACGGTTGCGGTGCCGTCATGCTCGTAGCGGGTGACGCGGCGGGTCAGATGCTCGCAGGAGAGCTGGCGGCCCTGGAAGTCGAAGGAGTTGCCGTTGCTGTAGTTGGACGGCGTGCGGAATACGCTGACATGACCATCGTCCTCGCTCCAGCGCATCTGCCGGTTGTTGGGAATGTCGCTCCACACGAGATAGCGGCCTTGCGAGCTCCACGCCGGCCCTTCGGCCCAGAGCAGCCCGGTATGAAGCCGCTTGATCGCCGTGTTCGGTTGCGCGAGGTCGTTGAAGGACGGATCGACCGCGATGATGTCGGGGTCCCAGAAATAGGTGGTCGGCGCACCACGCGGGCTGAAGTCGCGAGGCGGATTGGTGATCGTCGTCGGCGGGGCCGCAGGCGCATTCTGCGCCAGCGCGGCGCCGGCGCCCGTCATCGTGGCGCCTGCAGCAATCGCAAGGCCCTGGACAAGTGATCGTCGTGAAAGCGTGGTGTCTGGATCGCGCTGCTCGGAATCGGACAGTTGGCGTGTCATCGCTTCCTCCGGGTGGGGGTTCGCCGGCCGGTTGATTCCGGCCGAGCGCGAGCAAGTTAGTCCGGCCGGCGTCGAGTTACGAGTGCGGCCGTTCTTCTTCGCATGGCGTGAAAGCAGGTTCGCGGGAAAGCGGGTAAGCCTTGTTGACGTGACGGGTTCCGGGACGTGCCGATCTCAAGGAAAAAACAAGCGCTTCTAAAGCCAAAAACACATGAACGTGCAGTCTCTTGAGACGGTTCCGTCGACTAATGAAGGAGATCGCTCCTTCGGCAGCTCAATATTCAGGGTGCGAGAGAATCGAGACCCTGTCGGTCCGCTAGCCACAGCTCGGCGAGCCTCGAAAGTCCGAGGGCAAATTTCAAGACCACTGGATGGCCTGTTCCGTGCAGCCTGGTCGTAACGGTGGTTGCCATGAAACGAAGGGACTTTATTCGGCTTATTGCCGGCGCAGTGGCCTTTCCTGTGATTGCGCGCGCGCAAGAGGCACGGAAGGTCTATCGCATTCTCTGGATCTCCACGGGTTCCGAACCGGATCCGTTCCTCGATGGCTTTCGAGAGGGGATGCGAGTGCTGGGTTACGTCGAAGGTAAGAACGTGGCCCTCGAGACGCATTATGGAAATCCGTCGGCGCTGCACCAGGTCATTTCCCAACTAAGACGCGGTGACGTGGACCTTGCAGTTTCCAGTGGTCCGGCAACGCGTGCCATGGCCATTGTAAAGGACATACCCGTCCTGTTTGCACTCAGTGGCGACCCGGTGGCTTTGGGGGTGGTCAAGAGCCTGGCTCAACCTGGCACTAATTTCACTGGCAGTACGTTCCTCTCGCTTGAGTTGGCGGGAAAGCGGGTTGAGTTGCTCAAGGATATTTATCCCAGAGTTCGCAGGCTCGCCGTTCTCTCGAACACGGACCATCCGGGGGAACCATCGGAGTGGCGCGCGACCCAGCAGACGTGCGCCGGGCTGGGCATCCTGCCGATCTATGTCCCCTTCTCCGGCGTGAGCGAACTAGACAATGCGCTCGAGGTTGCGGGTGGCTCGGGAGCCGACGCTATGCTCGTATTTCCCGACGTCGTGACAATGGTTGATCGAACGAAATTCGCGGAGTTCGCGCTGGCGCATCGGCTCCCTTCGATGTTCGGCTGGTCCGAGTATTGCGAGGCCGGCGGACTTTTGAGCTACGGCGCCAACCAGCGTGCGACCTATCGGTGGCTTGCGAATTACGCTGACCGGATCCTGCGCGGCGAAGATCCTGCTGTTCTTCCCGTCATGCGGCCCGAAAAGTTCGAACTGGCGATCAATCTGAAGACGGCTCAGCACCTGGGCGTAGAGCTGGAAACATCTTCAATCCTTTTTCGCGCCAACAAGGTGATTGCCTGAGATCGATATGCCAGAATTCACTGCGCCATCTTCGTTAACTGCCCGTGGTGACGCGAAGCGGCCGCGTCGCTCCCTGTTTTTCAAGTACTTCGCGAGCCTGTTCGTGGCAGCCGTCGTGCCTCTCATCCTTGGGGCAGTGATCGAAGCATCGTTCGGCTATCGCGACCAGCGCCGTCATATCAGCGAGGTTCTGCAGGCCGAGGCTCGTGGTGCGGCGGGCAGGATAGAGGCCTTCACGGATGAAATAAGCGATCAGTTGGGCTGGGTCGTGCAGTTTCCGTGGACACAGGGAGACGATGACCGGCACAGGATCGACGCGTTGCGTCTGTTACAGCAGGTGCCGGCAATCGTTTCGGTCTCGCTGCTCGACGAGACCGGGACCGAGCGCGTTTTTGTGTCCAGGTTACGTCTGAACAAGACTGGCCGAGGGATCGACCTGTCCGCGGATCCCGCAGTGGTCGGCGCGCGCGCCAACATGGTCTGGTACGGTCCCGTTCAGTATCAGCACGAGTCCGAGCCATATATGAGGATCGCGGTCGCCGGAAACCTTCCCGCCGCCGGGGTTGCCATCGCCGAGGTCAACCTGAAGCTGATCTGGGACGTTATTGCCGCAATAAGGATCGGTCAGACCGGCTATGCCATGATCGTCGACGATTCCGGGCAGCTGATCGCCCATCCAGACATCAGCCTGGTCCTGCGCGGCCGTACCGGTTCCGTTGATTTCGGCCGGATCAAGCATTTGGTTGGCACCACGAGTAGTGGTGCCGTCATCACGGGGGACAAAGGTAATTCCGTCGTCGCGCTCTCGGTGCATGCACCCGATATCGGCTGGACGGTGATTGCGATGCAGCCGGTCCTGGAGGCATTCGCATCGATCCGCGCGGCATTGTGGCGCTCGTCGCTTCTGATTGCATTCGGTGTGCTGATCGCGCTCGCGCTAGCCTACTGGCGGGCGCACCGGATGTCCGGTCCGATCAAGCAATTGGAAGAGGGCGTCGAGCGGATCGGTAACGGACATTTCGACCACCGCATTGGGATTTCCAGTCGCGACGAATTGGAGCAATTGGCGGTCCGTTTCAACGAGATGGCATCGGAGCTGGCGATCTCCCAGCAGAAATCCGTCCGCATCGACCGGCTAAAGCAATTTCTTGCGCCCCAGGTCGCCGAACTCGTCGAACATTCCGCCGAACTGCTCGAAGGGCAGCGGCGTGAAGTCGTCGTGGTTTTTGGTGATTTGCGTGGCTTCACGGCATTTTCCGCGCGCGCCGAACCGGACGTCATCATGGCCGTCCTGCGCGAGTACTATGCGGCAGTGGGAGCCGTTACGACCCGTCACGAGGCTACGCTGATCCGCTTCGCCGGAGACGGCGTGATGCTTCTCGTCAACGCGCCGGTTGCCTGCGACAAGCCCGCAAACCACGCTGTTCAGCTGGCGATCGATCTGCAGGTTGCGGTGCAGTCGATTGCGGGAAGATGGTGCGCCGCCGGTCACGCGATCGGCTTCGGCGTCGGCATCGCAATGGGAACGGCGACGGTCGGAACCGTTGGCTACGAGGGGCGGCTCGACTACACCGCCCTCGGCAATGTCGTCAACTTGGCGTCTCGGCTTTGCGGCCTGGCAAAGGATGCGCAAATCCTGACCGACAGAGCTGTCGCCGAGAAAGTCAAGGACGCCTTTCCTCTTGCTTCGGCCGGTAAGCAAACTATCAAGGGCTACGATCAGCCCATGGAAATGTTTGCTGTCGCAGAGAGCAGCATGCCCCCGACGCGCTCCGATTCCGGGCTGCGCCGTCTGGAAATCGAGACTTTGTGAGTTAGGCGTCTGCGACACAGCGACGCCGCGCAGGCGGTCGGAGTGTGTTGCCGCATCGTTGCTCTCACCACGCCGTTCCACTTTCCCGCGCCCATCGTCAATCCGTTGACGACAGGGCGCTCTCGGGAAACGTCGACGAATTCGGAGTTGAGTTCTCGCACGACGCGCGGGTGCGCGTTGACTCGCGGCGACAAAGTCATACGCTGCATTTGATCGAACATGAGACCGGCGAAAAGCCGCGCAGAAAAGAGTGACCTTCACCATGGTTTCACAATCAGCACTACCCCGCCGCACCCTTGGCCGGACCGGGCTTCAGGCCTCGGTCCTCGGCTTCGGGACCGCCCCGCTCGGCGACCTCTTCCTCAAGCTTGACGATCAGACGGCGATCGCAGCCGCGGAGCGGGCATTCGAGCTTGGCGTCAATTTGCTCGACACTTCCCCGCTCTATGGCTATGGCCTGTCGGAGCACCGCTGCGGCACTGCGTTGCGGCGCGTGGCCCGCGAGGACGTCGTCCTCTGCACCAAGGTGGGCCGCTGGATGGACGCGTTTCACCGGCCGGAGAACCGGTCGGGCTTTGTCGGCGGCCAGCCGCACAAGGCCGTCGTGGACTATTCCTATGACGGCACGATGCGCTCGGTGGAGCAGTCGCTGCTGCGGCTTGGCACCGACCGGATCGACCTATTGCTGATCCATGATGTCGACGTCTGGACGCATGGCGCTGCAGCGATCGAGGACCGGTTTCGTGAGGCGATGACGGGCGCCTATGTGGCGCTCGACAAGCTCCGGGCGGAGGGCGTGGTCGCAGGCATCGGGATCGGCGTGAACGAAGCCGATATGTGTGTACGCTTCGCTAAAGCCGGTACGTTCGACGTGATGCTGCTGGCTGGCCGCTATTCGCTGCTCGAGCAGCCGGCGTTGAAGGAATTCTTGCCGCTGGCGCTCGAGCAGGGCATTGCCGTGTTGCTCGGCGGCGTCTTCAATTCGGGCATTCTCGCCACCGGCGCGGTCAAGGGGGCCAAGTACAACTATCAGGACGCGCTGCCGGAGGTTATGGCGAAGGTTGCCGAGATTCAGCGCGTCTGCGAGGCCCATCACGTCGCGCTGCCGACGGCCGCCGTGCACTTCGCGCTTGGCCATCCGGCCGTGGCGAGCGTGGTGCTGGGAGCGCATAGTCCGGAGGAGGTCGAGCGCAACGTCGCAGCGCTCACCACCAAGGTGCCGAGCGCGCTCTGGGCCGATCTGAAGGCCGCACGCCTGCTCGACGCGGATGCGCCCGTGCCCGCGTAAGCGTTGATCGGCTCTATTTTCCGGCGCCCGTCGTCAGGCCGCTGACGATGTAGCGCTCGAGGAAGATGCCGACCACGACGAGCGGCGCGATCGCCGCCGTCGACAGCGCCGCCATCGACCACCAATTGATGCCCTGCGAGCCGGTCTGGCTCGCCACCATCACGGGCAGCGTCTTCGCGTCGGTGCTGGTGAGGAGGGCGGCAAAGAAATACTCGTTCCAGCACAGCACCAGCGAGAGGATGAATGCGGCGACCATACCGGGCACCGCGAGCGGCAGGATGATGCGGAGGAACGCGCCCCAGGTCGACAGGCCATCCACGAAGGCGGCCTCGTCGAGCTCGATCGGAATCGCGTTGAACTGGTCGCGCATGATCCAGATGACGATCGGCAGCACGGTCAGCGTGTAGAGCAGGATCAGGCCAAACGTCGTGTCGAGCAGCGCCAGGGCCTTGTAGAGCACGAGGAACGGCAGCGCGAGCACGACCGGCGGCAGGATCAGTTGCGACATGAAGAAGAACAGGATGTCGTCATTGCGCATCCAGGCGAATTTGTAGCGAAAGCGGCTCAAGCCGTAAGCGGCGAGCGATCCGAGGACGAGCGCCAGCAGCGATGCGCCGACCGAAGTGATGATGCTGTTGACGAAGCGGCTCATGAATTCGGACCGCGCGGTCGAGGTCCCGAACAGCGTATCGGGCGACAGGCCGAGCGAGCGCCAGCCTTTCCAGTCCGGCTGGAAATCGACCCAGGGGATCAAGTGCGCCTGCGTCACATCGACCGCCGATTTGAACGAGGTCGTCACGGTCCAGTAGATCGGAAACAGGCAAATGAACGTCCAGAGCAGTAATGCGGCGTAGATCAGCGCGCGGCCCAGCATCCGCCTGGCGCGCGGCGCTGCCGGACGCTTTCGGATCGGGTTCGATGCCACGGTCGAGATAGCCAAGCGCTCAAACTCCTTTTCCGACCTAAACGACCTTCTGCGTCCAGCGCTTCGAGGCGCGCAACATCAGCGTCAGCAGCACGATAATCAGCAGCAGATAGACCATGGCGAGCGCCGTGCCGTATCCGACGTTCGAACGGTCGCGATAGACGCGGTAGATGAAGCTCGACACCGTGTCGGTCGCGCCGCCGGGACCGCCGGCCGTCACGTTGATCACGATGTCGGCGAGCTTCAGCTTGAAGATGATGCGGATGATCAGGACGGTGATGCTGACCGGAAGCATGATCGGGAAGGTGACGTGCCAGAACGACTGCCAGCCATTCGCGCCGTCGACCTTGGCCGCCTCCTGCACCTCCTTCGGCATCGCTTGCAGGCCTGCAAGCAGGATGATCATGATGAAGGGGATCGAGACCCAGGCATCCATCGCCTGAATGCTGAAGCGTGCCATCCAGGGCGAGGCGAAGAACGCGGGGTTATCCCAGCCGAGATGGCGCGCCAGCGTCGCTGCAGGGCCGAAGCGGTACTCCATGAGCGACTTGCCGATCATCCAGCTCACGGCGACGGGGCTGAGCATCATCGGCAGCAGGAAGACAACGCGAAAGAATTTTCGCGCGCGGATCTCGGCGCTGAGCAGCAGCGCCAGTCCGAACGCGATCGCGTATTCGCCGAGCACCGCGACGGTGTAGAAGACCATGTTGCCGAGCGCATTCCAGTAATAGGTGTCGTTCAGCATTCCCTTCAGATTGTCGAAGCCGGAAAAGCGCGGGCCCTCGATCGAGCTGAGATTCCAGTCGAGCGAGGCGATGTAGATCCCGAAGATCGTCGGGAAAATCACGACGGCGACGGTGAAGAACACTGCTGGTAGCAAGAACAGCGCGCGCTGGCCACGCTCGCCGCGGGTCAAAACTTGTCCCACGCCAAATGCAACGGCCCAGACGAGATAGGCGATGAGGATCGGCCGCCAATCGGAAAAGCCGGCCGAGATCGTGCCGGTCGTGTGCAAGACCTGAATGAGGACGACGAGCAGGAAGCCGAGCGAGGTCAGCAGAACAAGCGCGCGGCCGGCGGCCTTCTTGCTGCCGGGCGCGCGCTTCGCTACTGGCTGGTGGTGCGCATCGTCGCTGACGGGTACGGAATTCTGCATCGAGATAGCTGCATTCAGTGCCGGTTCTGTCGCCGGGCAAGATTTCGGCTGGCGCCGGGAGCGCCAGCCGAGGGTAGATGATCTTGCGTTGGCGCGCTACACGCCAAGCGAGGCCTTATAGAGCCCGATCTGCCGTTCGCGGCCGATCTGGTCGGTCAACTTCTCCCAGGCCGCCGCGATATTGTTCGCCCCGGTTTGCGCGTCGACCTTGCCGGCGAAGATCTTCGTCAGCTCGTCCTCGGCGATGCTGTAGTACTGGAAGATGCCGGGAATGCGCGGCTCAACGGCGCGGTTCGGGTGATTATAGGAGCCGAGCTGCGAGTTCAGGTACGAGGTGATGTACTTGCGATCGTAGCCAGCGGCCACCCACTCATCGTACTGGAAGTGGCTGGTCCGGTGGGCCTGGAAGCCCGACGGGTACAGCACCATCCAGAACGAGAGATCCTTGCCGCCGAGATGCGCGGCCGCGCTCCAGGCGGCCTTGTGCTTCTTCTCATCACCATTGACGCGCGCCATCACATAGATGCCCCAGCCGAGATAGGCGCAGTTCGGGGCATGGTTCGGACCGCTCGCAAGCTTGTCCCATTGCCCGGTCTTGGAATTATAGACATCGTCTGAGCCCGGCAGGATGTCGAAGCCGACAACGTCGCCGATGACCGAGGTGTCGCTCGCCTTCGCCACCTGGCCGATGTCGCCCCACCACGGGATCATCGAGCCGATGCCAGCCAGGAACTGCTGGAAGCCCGTGGTGTTGGGATCGGCGTTGAGCTGATCGGCCGGCTCGGATGGCAGCGCGTCGATCACATCCTGGATGGCGCGCACCCAGGCCGGATTGTTGATGCGCGGCTTCATGGTGTCGATGTCGAACAGCCAGGCCTTGTCGTCGGGATGTTTGGCGTAAGCCGTGGCGCGGCTGCCAAGGAAATAGAAGCCGAACCCACCCCACGGCTTTGGCGCATCGAGATAGCCGTAGACGTTCTGGTTCTTGAACTTCTTTCCTTTGAGGAATTTCGTCACGGCCTGGACCTGCTGCCAGGTTTTTGGCACGCCCCATTCGCCGGCATTGCCGGCTTCCTTCCAGGCCTTGGCGAGGGCCGGGTCGGAGAACACGTCGGTGCGGTAGTTGAAGTTGTGGCAATCGCCGTCGATCGTGACGCGATAGGTCTTGCCGTTCCATGTGCCGACCGGTGGCTTCAGATAGTCGACATAGTCATCGATATCGATCTGCTTCTTGACCCAGTCCGGCATCTCCGACGCCAGGCCCTTGCCGCAGACGTCGCCTTCGAACGGCGCGCCCATCTCCAGGATATCGAAGTCGACCGTGCCGGTCGCGATCGCCTGCTGGAGCCGCGGGTTGTAGTCCGCCTGCGCCAGATCGATCCAGGAGATTTTTGCCCCCGTATAGGCCTCCCAGGGTTTCAGGAAGCCGCGGAACAGGAGGTTGTGCAGGTTCTGATTATTCAGTCCCATGAAGGAGAGCTCGACGCCTTTGAACTCGCCCTCCTTGATGCTCGCCTTGGTCGGGCCGAGGCAGAGCTCGCCGACCTTCTGCCAGTCGGCGTCGGTCGGTGAGCCCTTGCCCACGCCTGGAATTTGCCCAATCTGCGCGCGAAGATTGTTTTGTGCGAGCGCAATCTCCGAGAACGTGCCAAGCGCTCCGCTCGTGCCCAATGCCGCGGCGCTTGCCGCACCCTTCAGCACCGTACGCCGGTTCGGACGTGCGGAAAGCCAATCATAGTCTTGCTGTTTCATCGCGTTACCCTCCCTTATTGACTTTCTTGATGTGAAGTCTGAGTAGCCGAAGCACATCGAGGACGTGACGCTCGTGGACTTCGGTGTCGTCGTGATGGGTGACTGAGGCCGCTTTCGAGTATGCAACGGCGCCCATCAATGTCAACGAAGGCACGCGGAGTTGAAGCCGCCTGCCGCCGATCAGAATTGGCGAAGAGAATTTTCGCGATGCCGCGCTGCAAGATGGATGTTCGCGCGCGACATCATTTCGATGTCATATTTGTGCGTGAGGTCTCGTACGACCCTCGCCGGGTCTCCCTTGAGGTGTTCACCTCACGTAGCATCGGGCGGGATGACGCCCTTCTTGAAGATGAAGCAGCCATAGAAGCGCCGCTCCCCGGTCTGGATCACGCAATAGGATTTTTTTGCGAGCTCGTAGAAGGCGAAGCGCTCAACCGAGCCCATAGGAAAGGATTTCCCCTCCGCCGCATCGATTTCAGCCTGAACCTCACGCTGCACGGGCGGGATCTCGTTGGGCTGGCCGACGATCTCCATGCGCGATGCCGGCTTGTCGACAAAACTGTCGAGCGGCAGCACCGAGAGGATCGCGCGCGCGGCGCGCGCAGTGGTGACATTATCGATGCGAATGAGCTTACCCAGCACGGTCTGGCGCGCCACCGCATCGGCCGGAAAATTGGTGTCGCAAAGCACGAGGTCGTCGCCGTGTCCCATGGACCGCAGCGCGTAAAGAACATCGGCATTCAGAAGCGGGTCGATCGATTTCAGCATGCAGCGCCTCCCGGGACGTTGGTCAGTTTCTTAGGCTCACGACTATCCAACGTCGGGGCGCCCCCGTCCATATCGACGTCAAAGTCTGCAGTCCGGTTCAAGTTGGCTTGAACCGGACTCCGTTGGCTTGCTTAAAGCCTCAGCGGGTCAGAGCAGCCCGTTCTTCTTCAGGATCTCCGGGGCATTCTCCTTGGTGATCAGCATCGTCGGCAACGTGATGACCGGCTCCAGCTTTTCGCCCTTGAGCAGCTTGACCGCCTGCCGCAGGCCCTCGGCACCGGGCGTCGCATAGAGGAACGTCGCGGTGAGCTGACCCTTGGAGACCCAGGTGACGCCTTCGTCCGGCAGTCCGTCGATGCCGATGATGAACTTGATGTCCTTGTCGCGGCCGGCGTCCTTGGCGGCGAGGTAGGCGCCATAAGCCATCGGGTCGTTGTGGCCATAGACGAGGTCGATCTTCTCGTTGTTGCGCAGCGCGGTCGTCATGATGTTGTAGGCCTTGTCCTGCTTCCAGTCGCCCGACTGGTTGTTGAGCAGATACTTGATGCCCGGCTCCTTGTCGGTGTGGGCATGGAAGCCATCGTGCCGGTCATGCGCGGGCTGGGTGCCCATGCCGCCCCAGATTTCGACGACGTTGCCGGCCGCCTTGCCAAGGCCGCCGAGCAGCTTGACCGCATGCTCGCCGGCCGCCTTGCCGATCGCGACATTGTCGCCGCCGATGAACTGGGTGATGCGTTTGGTATCGACGTTGCGGTCGAGCACGATCACCGGAATCTTGGCGTCGATCGCCTTCTCGACGACGCCGGTCAGCCCCGCGGACTCCTTGGGCGAGATCAGGAGCACGTTGACCTGCTGCACGATGAGGTTTTCGCAGTCGGCGACCTGCTTCTCGGTCTTGTCCTGGCCATCGGTGATGACGAGGTCGACGTCCGGCTGGTTCTTCGCTTCGGCCTGGATGTCCTTGTTGAACTGCACGCGCCACGGCTCGAGCGTGGTGCATTGACTGAAGCCGACCTTCCATTTGCCTGCAGCTTTGGCCGGGCTCCAGCCGGTCGGCAGATAGACGGTCATGGCCGCGCCGGCCATGGTGGTGGACAGTTTCAAGAATTCACGACGCTTCATCGAGATCCTCCCTTTCTTTTGCTTGCGCCTTCGCGGCGTTTGGCAGCCGATAGGCTTCGGCTGTTTTCGGATCGGCATGGGCGTCCCGCGACCGGATGAACCGCCATCGCGAGATGAGCTGGCCGAGATTCTGTTCCTGCACCAGAACGGTGCAGACGATGATCAAGCCCTTCATCAAAAGCTGGACGTTGGAGTCGATGTTCTGAAGCTGAAGAATGTCCGACAGCAACCCGAAGATCAGGACGCCGACGAAGGTGCCGGCGAGGCCGCCGCGGCCGCCCATCAGGCTGGTGCCGCCGATCACGACCGCGGCGATGGCATCGAGCTCGAGGCCGGCGCCGGCATCGGGCTTGCCTTGCCGATATTGCGCGACGAACAGCACGCCGGCGATGCCAGCGAGCAGTCCGGACAGCAGATAGGCGGTGAGCTGGACCTGGGCGACCTTGATGCCCGAGAGCTTGGCAGCCTCGACGTTGCCACCGATCGCATAAGCATAGCGGCCGAACGTCGTGAAGCGCAGGATCGCTCCGAACAGGACGATCGCCGCCAGGAAGAAGACGCTTGGCACAGGCAGCACGCCCCACAGCATTGAGCGCAGCAGCTCGAAGGCCTCGGTCGCGTTGGTGCCGGTGTAGACCGGCACCACGGCGTTGTCCGACCCCGCCGTCAATCGCGCGATGCCGAGTGCGCTGACCATCATCGCGAGCGTCACGATGAAGGGCTGCATCCGCCCGGTGACGATGAGGAGCCCGTTGATGGCCCCGAGCAGCAGCGCGAGGCAGGGCGCCACCAGGAGCACGCCGAGCACGCCGAACTTGCTCGGCACCTGGCTCGCCGTCCACCACCCAATCGCGATCGCGACGATCAGGCCGAGCAGTGCGGGAATTCCGACGCCGTGCCAGCGCGACAGCGCGATGTCGCGCCGACGCCCGGCGCCGACATCGCGGCCGCGGGCAAGGCCTGCGAATATGAAGCGCGCGGCCAGCGCCGAGGCCGCGCCACAGACGAGCACGGCCGCCGGCACACCCAGCGCCGAGGCTGCCGTCCAGCCGGGCTTGGTGAGTAGCATCGCACAGATCACGGTCGAAAAGCCCATCACGGAGCCGACCGACAGGTCGATGCCGCCGAGCAGGATGACCATGGTCATGCCGGTCGCGACCAGCCCGGTGATCGAGACCTGCCGAAGCACGTCGGTCAGGTTGCCGTAGGACAGGAAGATGTTGTTGCCGGACGAGGTGTGCGGCGAGGTGAGGGCGCCGATCAGGCAGATCAGCAGCAACCCCCAATAGAGCTTGGTTTGCGAGAGGAGTTTGATTGCCTTCATGATGCTTCTTCCTGCGACCACGTCGCCATGCCCGGTGCGGCAAGGCGCATCACCGCCTCCTGCGTCGCATTCTCGCGCGTCAGCAGGCCGGTCTGCCGTCCCTCGCACATCACGAGGATGCGATCGGACAACAAGAGAAGTTCGGGCATTTCCGAGGTCACCACGATGATCCCGAGGCCCTGTGCCGCGAGATCGAAGATCAGGCGATAGATCTCCTGCTTGGCGCCGATGTCGATGCCGCGGGTCGGTTCGTCGAGCAGGAGAATGCGCGGCTCGGTGGCGAGCCACTTGCCGATCACGACCTTCTGCTGGTTGCCGCCCGACAGCGCTGCGGCCGCTTGTCCAATGCCGGTGCAGCGCACCGACAGCCGGCCGACCATCTCGCGAGCCAATGCACGTTCGCGCGCGAAAGAACGCAGGCCGAATTGCGACAGCACCCCGATCGACGGCAGCGCGATGTTGTCGCAGATCGATGCGGCCAGATGCAGGCCGCGCTCCTTGCGGTCCTCGCTGACGAGCGCGAGGCCAAGGCGATAGGCATCCGCGGGCGCGTTGATGTCGGCGGTCTCACCGTCGATCGTGACAGCGCCGCCGCACCAGCCTCGCGCGACGCCGAAGATGGATTCCAGGATCTCGGTCCGTCCGGAGCCGAGCAGGCCGCCGATGCCCAAAATCTCTCCGCGCCTGAGCTCGAAGCTGACGCCGTGCAGCATCCGCCGCCATCCGCGCGGGCTGAGCGTGTCGAGCGTGAGGTCCTTGACCGACAGGATGACCGCGCCGTCCGCCGCTGCCGCACCGCGGTCGCTTGCGGCCATGTCGCGGCCGACCATCGCCGAGATGATCGCGCCGCGTGACAATTCGCCGATCGGGGCCGTGACCACCCGCCTGCCGTCGCGCAGCACGGTGACGCGGTCGGCGAGCTCGAGCACCTCCTCGATGCGGTGCGAAGTGTAGATGATCGCGACGCCTTCGGTCGCGAGCTGTCGTACGATCTTGAACAGCGTCTCGCACTCCGACGACGACAGCGCGGAGGTCGGCTCGTCCATGATGAGGATACGGGCATCGAGCGACAGCGCCTTGGCAATTTCCACCAATTGCTGCTCGCCGACGCGCAAGTCGGCGACGCGGCTCTCCGCGTCGAGCCTCACGCCCAGCCGCGCCAGCAGGCGCCCGGCCGCCTTGACCATGCGGCGGCGATCGATCAGCAGGCCCGCGATCAGCGGCTCGCGACCAAGAAAGATGTTGTCGGCCACGCTGAGCTCGGGAACGAGATTGAGCTCCTGGTGGATGATCGCGACGCCGGCTTCCTCGGCGTCGCGCACGCCGGCGAACGATATCGCCTGGCCTTCGACCTCGATGATGCCATCATAGCTCGTGTGCACGCCGGCGAGGATCTTCATCAGGGTGCTCTTGCCGGCGCCGTTCTCGCCCATCAGCGCGTGCACTTCGCCGGGGCGCAGATCGAAGTCGACGTTGTGGAGAGCCTTCACGCCGGCGAAGGATTTGGAGATCTGTTCGGCGGAGAGAGCGACGTGACCACCCGGCGCGCCGGCGCGGGCGCCAAGCTCGATCACGCGGGAGGACGCGCGTGATTCGTCCTGCGCTCCGAGAGCACCGCCGCGTGCTTCCATCGCTGCTCCTCCCAGCCCCCGACTCTTCAGTCTGAAGGACATTGAGCCGCTGGGGTGATGGTTGTTGTTTTGCTGATATGCTAGTTATATCAGTCGTCGTTCGTCAAGCCTTCGTCCGCGCAATTGGACTTCGCTAACCGAAAAAGTGAAAAATCAGCCGGGGGATCACAGCATGCATTCAATCGGCGGGCTCAGGGGCGGAACCGTTGCAGCGCGAGGTCGCAGGGCAGGCGGGTCGAAAGTCGACCAGGCGTACTTTGCGCTGAAGCGGGCCATCGTGTCGGGGCAGCTCGCGCCGGAAACCCCGATCGACAAGAACGAGTGGTGCGCCGCCTTCGACGTGTCGCGGCTGTCGATCACGACCGCGATCAACCGGCTCGCCTTCGAAGGCCTCGTCGTGGTCGAGCCGCAGCGGGGCTCCTATGTCGCGCGGATTCACCTCGAGGATGTGCGGCAATGGATGCTGATGCGTCGCGCGCTGGAGGTGGAGGTCGTCGAAGTCTGTGCCGCCGACATGTCGGACGAGGCGATCGCGGCGCTAGGTCAGAATCTCGCTTATCAGAAAGCGGCCATCGCCAGCGGTGATCTTGGAGGCTTCCACGAACTCGACACCAGGTTTCACCGCCAGATGACCGAGACCTTGAATCTTGCGCGGGTTGGCGAGGTGCTTGATCCGATCCGCACTCATCTTGAGCGCGTGCGCCGGACTCTGCTTCCCGAACCCGGGCGGCCCGAGGGGACGTTCCGCGAGCACGAAGCGATCTATCGTGCAATTGCCGCCCACAAGCCGGATCAGGCCAGGCGCGAAATGGCGGATCATCTTGACCGCGTCTCGCGCGAGCTGCAGACCTTTGTCGCCAAGCACCCCGGCTTCTTCGACGAGTAGGGGCCGACCGATCAATCGAGCGCTGAAGCTAAGCGATGGCGCCGCTCAAACCTCAAATTCTTCTTTCTCGGCGATGATTTCGCCTGCCTCCGAAGCGCGCTCCAGCGTGGCGCATTCGGCGCCATCGATCGGACGAAAGCACAAGAGATCGCCGGCGCGAAACAGGAAAGGTTCGGTTTTGCGGCGGGGATCGTAGGAGCGAACTGGCGTGCGCCCGAGCATATGCCAGCCGCTTGGCGCGGCGATCGGCGGAGAAATAGAAGCCTGCCGGCCACCGATGGAAACACTGCTTGGAGGCACCACCAGCCTCGGCTCGGGGCGTCGGTCGACATGAAGCAAGGGATCGAGGCCGCCGAGATAGGTCAGCCCTGGCATGAAGCCGATCATGTAGACGCGATATTCGGCGGCGCTATGCCGAGCCACGATGTCGTCCGTCGTCGTATCGAGGCGTCGCGCAAGCCAGTCGAGATCCATGCCGTTATCGCCGCCATAGGCGACGGGAACGGTCCAGCGGCGGCGAATCCGTCGTTCGGGTGGCGTCGGCGGCCATAGCGCCATCACCTCGGCCTCGATTGCGTGTTGCGACAGCACGGTCGGATCGAAGCAGATGAGCAGCGTGCGGTAGGTCGGCACGATCTCCACGATGCCGGGCATCGCGCGCCCGGTTAGCGAGCGGTCGAGGTCGACGACTCGCGCATTGACGTCGGCATCGATGCCGTCTCCGACTTCGATCGTCAGCGCTGCGTCGCCGGACTGGCGGAAACGCGGCAGGGCATAGAGAGCGTTGGATGTCATGCTGGTTGATCGCTCGTCATGAGATTGCCGGCCGCCTATGCTCTTCGAAAAGCGAGGCCGTCGCATGCAAGCCGTGCGCCGGATTGTTCGTGACCCGCGTCGCATGCCATGTCTATATCGCACAGGCGCGAAACGAGGGCTACGATGACTCTGATCGATATGAACTGCGACATGGGCGAGGGTTTTGGCGTCTACTCGCTCGGCGATGACGCCGAGATGCTGCGCACCGTCACCTCCGCCAATATCGCCTGCGGCTTTCATGCCGGCGATCCTCTGGTGATGCATCGCACCTTGACGGAGGCGAAGGCCAACGGCGTGCAAGCCGGTGCGCATCCCGGCTTCCTCGATCTCTGGGGTTTTGGCCGCAGGCCCATTCAGGGCGAGCGTCCCGCCGACATCGAGAAGATCGTTCTCTACCAGGTGGGCGCGTTGATGGCGCTGGCATCCGACGTCGGTCACGCCATCCGCCACGTCAAGACCCATGGTGCGCTCGGCAACATCGCTGCCGAGGACCGCGATCTCGCCGAAGCCGTGGCGCGGGCGATACGCACCGTCGATCGCAACCTGATCTTCGTGGTGATGCCCGGCCAGGAGACCGAGCGTGCCGGCGAGAAATTCGGCCTGCCGCTAGTGCGCGAGATCTATGCCGACCGCGCCTATGCCGATAACGGCAATCTGGTGTCGCGTCGTCTTCCGGGTGCCGTGATTCATGATGCGCAGGTCGCTGCCGAGCGGGTCATTCGCATGATCGAGGATCGCGTCATCACCTGCCTGTCGGGAACACGTCTGCCGACTCGGATCGACAGCGTTTGCGTCCACGGCGATACGCCGGGCGCGGTCACGATGGCGCAGCGCCTGCGCGAGCGCCTCGCCTCAGCCGGCATCACTCTTGCACCAATGTCGAAGGTCATCGGCGCTTGATCCCTACGAGTGGGTTGCACGCACATTGAAAATATCAAGCAGAGTATTATGCGTAAGCCCGGCGCGATCGGCCATCGAAGCTTGATTCCGACGGTGCCTGGCAAGGAGCATCATGTATCTCGGCATCGATCTGGGCACCTCCGCGGTCAAGTCCGTCCTCGTCGACGACGCCCAGCGCTTGATCGCGAGCACGAGCCGGTCGCTCGCGACAGCCTCGCCGCGCCCCGGTTTTTCCGAGCAGGATCCGCGGCATTGGATCGAGGCAGCGTTTGCGACGCTGGATGAGCTGAAGGCAGATCATCCGCGCGAACTGGCCGGGGTCGAGGGCATCGGCCTGTCCGGCCAGATGCACGGCGCGACGGTGCTCGACGCGAACCTCAAGCCGCTCCGCCCCTGCATTCTCTGGAATGATGGCCGCTCTGCGGCCGAGTGCCG
The DNA here is from genome assembly GCF_054185165.1 of Bradyrhizobium sp. UFLA05-109. Taxonomy (NCBI): domain Bacteria; kingdom Pseudomonadati; phylum Pseudomonadota; class Alphaproteobacteria; order Hyphomicrobiales; family Nitrobacteraceae; genus Bradyrhizobium; species Bradyrhizobium sp. UFLA05-109. The sequence goes on from NZ_JBBIAR010000037.1 coordinate 69,415, forward strand.
TCAACTCGAAGAGCGCTGGCCGGCCTTGCGCGCCACGACCGGCAACAAGGCGATGCCCGGCTTCACCGCGCCGAAGCTTTTGTGGATCGCGGCGCACGAGCCCGAGATCTTTGCGGCGACAAAGCTCGTATTGCTGCCGAAGGCCTATCTTCGCCTGGTCCTGACCGGCGAGGCGATCGAGGACGTTTCCGACGCCTCGGGATCGCTATGGCTCGACGTCGCGCGGCGCGACTGGTCGGATGAGGGCCTCGCCGCAACGGGCCTGTCACGCGCGCACATGCCGCGGCTGGTCGAAGGCTGCGCGCCTGCCGCGCGGCTGACGCATGAGCTCAGCGAGCGCTGGGGCATGGTGAAACGGCCGATGGTCGCGGGGGGCGCTGGCGATAACCCGGCCGGTGCCGTCGGCATCGGCGCGATCCACCCGGGAACCGCGTTCATCTCGCTGGGGACATCAGGCGCACTGTTGACGCCCACCGACAGGGTTGCTGCGAACCCGGATCGCGTCGTGCACACCTTCGCACATGCGATCCCCGAAATGTGGATTCAGGCCGGCGCGATTCTGTCGGCCGCGTCCTGCCTTGCCTGGGTCGCGCGACTGCTCGGCGCCCCGGAAGCCGAACTGCTGGCGCCGCTCGGTGCGCGCCCGCAGGCGCCGTCGTCCGTCAGTTTCCTGCCTTATCTTGCCGGTGAGCGGACGCCGCATGACGACCCCAATGTGCGCGGCATGCTCGATGGCCTGAGCCATGACACCGATCGCACGGCGATCGTGCAGGCCGTCCTCGAAGGCGTTGCCTTTGCGCTCGCCGATTGCCGCGACGCGCTCGCCGCCGCCGGCCTTGCAGTCGCAGAGGCCGATGCGATCGGTGGCGGATCGCGGTCCACTTTCTGGCTTGCAGTGCTGGCGAACGTGCTGAACATGCCGATCCACCGGTTTGCAGCAGGCGAGACGGGTGCCGCTTTGGGTGCAGCGAGATTGGGGCGCCTTGCTGTCACGGGTGAGGCGATCGCCGCCGTCTGCACGCCGCCGCGGCGCGTCGAGACTTTTGAACCCGAGCGGGCGCTCGCCAATGCCTACGCCGAACGCCTGCCCGCATGGCGCGAACTGTACCGGCCGCGCCATTAGCGTCGTGCGTTCCGCATGTGCACCTCTTCGATATTGTCGGGTTCGGTATTGCCCTGCGCCGCCGCCTTTTGTTTAATGGTCGGACCGCGCTGACAACGAAAGAGACGCGGGTGGGAAACGCATTGTGCGCCGGGAGGCACGATGAACGATCCGATCCTCGAGATGCGCGGGGTCTCCAAATCCTTCTTCGGCATCAAGGCGCTGCGCGCCGTTGACCTCACCGTCTATGCTGGCGAGGTCCACGCCCTGATGGGCGAGAACGGCGCCGGCAAGTCGACTCTGATGAAAATTTTATCGGGTGCCTACCGGCCCGATCCCGGTGGCGAGATCCGCATCGAGGGCAAGCCGGTACGGATCGAAGGCCCGCTCGGCGGCCGCGCCGCCGGCATCTCGATCATCTACCAGGAACTGTCTTTAGCCCCCAACTTGAGCGTCGCGGAGAATATTTATCTCGGCCGCGAGGTCTCACGTTCGGGATTGCTCGCGCGCGGCGACATGCGCGTCGGTGTCGGCCCGATCCTCGAGCGGCTGGGCGCCGACTTCACCCCGTCGATGCTGGTGGCACATCTTTCCATGGGCCAGCGCCAGCTGGTCGAGATCGCGCGTGCGCTGCACGCGCGTTCCAAGATCCTGATCATGGATGAGCCTACTACTGCGCTGTCGGCCGGCGAGAGTGAGCGGCTGTTCGCACTGGTCCGGCAACTGCGCGCCGAGGGGCTTGCCATCATCTATATCTCGCATCGCATGGACGAGGTCTACGCGCTTGGCGATCGCGTCACGGTGCTGCGTGACGGGCGCCTGGTCGGCTCGCTCGACAAGTCCGACATCCGCGCCGACAGCATCGTCCGCATGATGGTCGGGCGCGACGTCTCGTCTTTCTACAAGAAGGACCACGATCCCGAGGCTGGAAAGGGGCATCCGGTGCTCACCGCGACCGATATGTCCGACGGGCAGCGCGTCAAAGGCTGCTCGCTGACCGTGCATGCGGGCGAGGTCGTGGGACTGGCCGGCCTGATCGGCGCGGGCCGCACCGAACTTGCACATCTGATCATCGGCGCCGCGCCGAAGATTTCCGGCCGTGTCGAGCTCGAAGGCCGCCCAATCGACATCCGCACGCCCGGCGAGGCGCTCGAGGCCGGCATCGCCTATCTCACCGAGGACCGCAAGGCGCTCGGCCTGTTCCTGGACATGTCGTGCCAGGATAACATCAACCTTGCCGTGCTTGGGCGCGATGCGAAGCTCGGCTGGTTCCTCGATCGCGAGAAGGCGCGTGAGCGCGCAGACAGGGCTTTCGCAGGGTTAAGTATCCGCGCCGCCAATGCCGGCGTCCCCGCGGGCGGCCTGTCCGGCGGTAACCAGCAGAAGGTGCTGCTCTCGCGGCTGCTTGCAATCGGACCGAAAGTCCTGATCCTTGACGAGCCGACGCGAGGCGTCGACGTCGGCGCCAAGTCCGAAATCTATTCGATCATCGACAATCTCGCCAAGGCCGGCACCGCGATCCTCATCATCTCGTCCGATCTGCCCGAAATTATCGGCATCTGCGACCGTGTCATCGTGATGCGCCTGGGGCACGTCGAAGGCGAGATCAGGCGCACCGCGACACAGCCGCTGACCGAGGAGGATATCATGGCACTTGCCACGGGGATGGAGCACCTCGATGCCTGATCAGGGATCTTCACCAGCAAAGGCGGCCACGGCAAACGGGCTTGCCGCTGCCCAGGAGACGAAACGCCAGCGGGTCAGGCTCCTGATCCAGGCGGCCGGCATGCTGCCGGTGCTGCTGCTCCTGTGCGCCGGCTTTCATTACCTGTCTGACGGGCGTTTCTTCACCGGCCAAAATCTCGGCATTGTGCTGCAGCAGGCTGCCGTCAACACCGTGCTCGCGGCGGGCATGACCTTCGTCATCCTCACCGGCGGCATCGATCTGTCGGTCGGCTCGATCCTGGCGGCATCCGCGATGGCCGGGCTGACGCTGTCAAAGCTGCCCGAGCTCGGGGCGCTGTGGCTGCCGGCCGCCGTCCTCACCGGGCTCGGTTTCGGCGTCGTCAATGGCGCGCTGATCGCGCTGCTGCGGCTGCCGCCCTTCATCGTTACGCTCGGCTCGCTCACCGCCGTGCGAGGTCTGGCGCGCCTGCTCGGCGCCGATACCACCGTGTTCAACCCTTCCATTCCCTATGCCTTCATCGGCAACGGTTCGCTCACCCTCATTCCCGGCGTGATCTCGATTCCCTGGCTGTCGGTGATCGCGCTGCTCGTGATCCTCGTTTCCTGGCTGGTGCTGCGCCGGACCGTGCTCGGCGTGCACATCTACGCGGTCGGCGGCAATGAGAGCGCGGCGCGGCTTGCCGGTATCAAGGTCTGGGCGGTGCTGATCTTCGTCTATGGCGTGTCAGGACTGTTTGCCGGCCTCGGCGGCGCGATGCAGGCGGCGCGACTCTACGCGGCCAACGGATTGCAGCTCGGACAAAGCTACGAGCTCGATGCGATCACCGCCGTGATCCTGGGGGGCACGTCCTTCGTCGGCGGTATCGGTTCGATCTGGGGAACTCTGGTCGGCGCGCTGATCATCGCCGTGCTGTCGAACGGCCTGATCCTGGTTGGGGTGTCCGACATCTGGCAATACGTCATCAAGGGTCTGGTGATCATCGGCGCCGTCGCGCTCGATCGTTACCGCCTGCAAGGCTCGGCGCGCACCTGACGATCGGGGCGCGAAAGTACAGCCACTCGCGCTGTGGGACTCCGTTGCGGCAACTGGTCAGCCGCGCGGGACATCAAATCAGACCAGGGAGGAAGCCAATGTTGAAGACGATCTCGCTTACCAGCGCCGCCGTGGCGCTTGCCCTGAGCTCCGCGCCGCTGCAGGCGAAGGAGCTCAAATCCATCGGCGTCTCGCTCGGTTCGCTCGGCAACCCGTTCTTCGTCGCGCTATCGAAGGGCGCCGAGTTCGAAGCCAAGAAAACCAATCCCAACGTCAAGGTCACGACCGTCGGCTTTGAATACGATCTCGGCAAGCAGGTGACCCAGATCGACAACTTCATCGCCGCAGGCGTCGACCTGATCCTGTTGAACCCCGGCGATCCCAAGGCGATTGGCCCGGCGATCAAGAAGGCGCAGGCCGCCGGCATCATCGTTGTCGCGGTTGACACCGCGGCCGAAGGCGCCGACGCCACGGTGACCACGAACAACGTCCAGGCCGGCGAGATCTCGTGCCAGTACATCATCGACAAGCTCGGCGGCAAAGGCGACGTGATCATCGAGAACGGCCCACAGGTCTCCGCGGTCATCGATCGCGTGAATGGTTGCAAGAGCGTGTTCGGCAAGAACCCCGGCATCAAGGTCCTGTCCAGCGACCAGGATGGCAAGGGCTCGCGCGAAGGCGGTCTCACGGTGGCACAGGGTTACCTGACCCGCTTCCCGAAGATCGACGCCATCTTCGCCATCAACGATCCGCAGGCGATTGGCACCGATCTGGCGGCGCGCCAGCAGGGCCGCTCCGGCATCATCATCACCGCCGTCGACGGTGCGCCCGACATCGAGGCTGCGCTGAAGGACCCGCAGTCGCCGCAGATCCAGGCCTCGGCCTCGCAGGATCCGTTCTTCATGGCGCGCCGCGCCGTGCAGGTCGGTGTCGGCATCCTGGGCGGGCAGAAGCCCGCCTCGACCGTCGAGCTGCTGCCGTCGAAGCTCGTAACGCGCGACAACGTCAAGGACTACAAGGGCTGGACCTCGGACCGCACGCAGTAAGCGGCATTGCGTTTGCCGGCGCCGCCCCCTTGCGGGCGGCGCTGGAACGCTGCAAGACGGGAGGCGTTTTGTGATCGACCGGCATGTGCCGTTCGACAGACCCCCCGTGAGTGGCGACGCCTATGCAGCAATCCGATCCGTCGACCTCGTTCGCATCCCGCCTCGTTGGACGATATGCACTCATAACCGGCGCGTCCCAAGGGATCGGGCGCGCGATCGCCGTTCGCTTCGCGCAGGAAGGGGCGACCGTCGCCATCAATTACCTGGAGCACCGTGCGGACGCCGAACAAACGCTTGCGTTGGCGCGAGCCGCCTCGCGCGAGCGCGGCCATGGCGACCGGGATCACGTCGTCGTCCAGGCCAATGTCGGCGCCGAGGCCGACATCGCGCGGATGTTCGAGACGATTTTGTCGCGCTGGCCGCGGCTCGATTGCCTCGTCAACAATGCCGGCTTCCAGAAGGAATCGCCCAGCGAGGCGCTCGACGTCGAGGCCTATCGGCGCATCATCGACGTCAATCTTAACGGCGCGGTGCTCTGTGCGCAAAAGGCGCTGGCGCATTTCGTCGGCCGCGAAGGCGGCGGCACTATCGTCAATTGCTCGAGCGTGCACCAGATCGTCCCAAAGCCAGGCTATCTCGCCTATTCGATCAGCAAGGGCGGCATGGCGAATTTGACTCGCACGCTGGCGCTCGAATTCGCCGGCCGTGGAATTCGCGTCAACGCCGTCGGGCCGGGCGCGATCGACACGCCGATCAACGCAGCCTGGACGGGGGATGCGAAGAAGCGCGCGGGGGTCGAGAGCCACATTCCGCTCGGCCGGGTCGGAACGGCCGAAGAGATCGCTGCAGTGTTCGCTTTCCTCGCCTCGGACGAGTCCAGCTACATCACCGGTCAGACAATCTACGCCTGCGGGGGTATTACGCTGTTCGGTGAATTCCGCGAGAACTGGGCGAGCTGATCGTCCTGTGTCATAACATTCCAACTCCTCATCCTGAGGATCTCGCCGGAGGCGGGCGTCTCGAAGGATGGCCGCGGTAATATCCGGGCCTGCATGGTTCGAGACGCGCGTTCCGCGCGCCTCACCATGAGGGGCTGACAATGCAATAAGACGCGCTCGCGCCAGAAACGGGGAGGGGGAACATGTCGACGACCACGGGCTCTGATGAGCAGGGAAGCAGCTACTTTCCACGCTGGAAGCTGAAGACGTCGGGCGTGATCTTGCCCGAGGAACGGCTGCCCTGGGGCCAGACCATCATCGCCAGCCTCCAGCACGGCGTCGCGATGTCGGGGGCCACAATCATCGCGCCGCTGTTGATGGGATTCGACCCAAATCTCGCGCTGTTCTTCTCCGGCGTCGGCACGCTGATCTTTTTTGTGGTCGTCGCCGGACGCGTGCCGAGCTATCTCGGCTCCAGCTTCGCCTTCATTGCCGTCGTCATCGCGGCGACCGGCTATTCCGGGCAGGGACCGAATCCCAATATCGGCGTAGCGCTCGGCGGTATCGTCGGCGCCGGCGTGCTCTACGGCATCATCGCGCTGATCGTGATGTGGGCCGGCGTCGGCTGGGTCGAGCGCCTGATGCCGCCGGTCGTCACGGGAGCGGTGGTCGCCGCGATCGGTCTCAATCTTGCGCCGGTAGCCGTGAAGGCGGTGAGCGCGAGCGCGTTCGACACTTGGGTCGGGCTCTTGACCGTGCTGATCATTGGCCTGACCGCCGTGGCAGCTCCGGGATTGTGGCGGCGGCTGCCGATCATCGTCGGTGCCGTCGGCGGCTATCTCCTTTATCTCCTGCTTGCCAATGGCCTGGGTCTCGGCAAACCGGTCGACTTCACCCAACTCTCCGCGGCGCCCTGGATTGGCCTGCCGAGATTCACGACGCCGACCTTTCATGCCGATGCGATCTTCCTCATCGCGCCGGTCGCGATCATTCTGGTTGCCGAGAATCTCGGCCACATCAAAGCCATCGGCGTGATGACCGGCCGAAGTCTTGACGGCTATCTCGGTCGTGCGTTCCTCGGCGACAGCCTTGCAACGATCGTCTCGGCCTGCGGCGGCGGCACCGGCGTCACCACCTATGCAGAAAACATCGGCGTCATGGCGGCGACGAAGGTCTATTCGACGCTGCTGTTCGCGGTGACGTCCGTGGTGTCGATCCTGCTTGGCTTCTCGCCGAAATTCGGCGCACTGATCCTGTCGATCCCCGGTCCCGTGATCGGCGGCCTCTCGATCGTGCTGTTCGGCCTGATCGCGGCGATGGCTGGGCGAATCTGGGTCGAGAACAAGGTCGACTTCTCCAACCCGCGCAACCTGATCACTGTCGCCGTTGCGCTCACCGCCGGCGCTGGCGATCTTACGCTCAAGTTCGGCGCCTTCACGATGGGCGGCATCGGCACCGCGACGTTCGGCGCGATTGTGCTCTATCAGATTTTGGCCACGAAGAACGCGGGGTAACTGATCAGCGGAAGCCGTGATACACGGATTCCATCAGGCCGCCGGCAGCTCGAGCGCGATCACGCCGTCGCCGCCGTCTGCGGCCCTGACGCTATTGCGCGCCACCGATTCGATCGCGGGCCATCGTTCGCGGAATAGCGCCGATGCGTCGTGGAAGTTCGGGGCGTCGACCCTGACACAGCAGGCCCGCCGCTTGCCGCCATCCGCTATCTGAAATGAGAAGGTGAAGCCGACCCGCTCCGCATCGCCGTCGATCGCCCGCAGTTTTTGCATCAGTGTCCCCTGATGTTGCATTCACCAGCGCACCTTGCGTTTTCGATTTGGAAATTCCTGCGGCGCGATTGTGGCGCCGATCAAATAGGTTTGCAGTGTTGCAAACATCTGACACTTATCGTGAGGTAGAGCTTCCGGGCCTTGTTCCCGATGACTACGATTGAGGCAACCGGCCGAACGCATGAGCTCGATGGCGGACATGAGACGTCACATCATCGCAAGCGCAACGCTTGTTGTTGCAATCGCCTTGAGTGGGGCAGTGAATGTCGGCTCATCGGCGCGCGCGCAGCCAGCCGCGCTCAGCGCGAAGCAATCAGGGGCGCTCGAGGCCTACAATCGGGCCTTGAATGACTTCAAGGCGATCCTCAGCCAGCGCCGCCGCCAGATCGACGCGCATGAGCCGCTTCCGAACCAGCCAGGGCAAGCCCTTTACCTGGCGCGCGTCGACGTCATGAGCACCTACAAGGATCTCACCGATGCACTTCCGTCGCGGATCGGACGGCCCAACAAATATGAGGTTCCACCGGCCTATTTCGACGCCGATATCGAACCGTTGGTCGACGAGTACAGAAGTCTCTTCGACGTCATGGAGGCGCCGCCCGCGAATGCGCAGGCCTCGTCGACGCCGTTCAAGGACGTCGTCGATCTCGGTAGTGCGATCGCGCGCGCCAAGGGACTTGATGCCAAGGGCGTCGATGCGGCGGGCCGCATCAGCCTGGGGCTTTTCTTCGCCGAGACCAACGGCAAGCAGAATGTCGGCAACGGCCGCGCCAAGACCTATATCGGCAGTTTTCAGACCGGCCCGTCCGAGGACCGCAATGGCCATAAGCAGTGGCAGTCGATCAAGGCATCGATCGCCGCCTTCGATCCGCAACTGATCGCGCGCGACGACAGGGAGGAGGCCCGTGCCGCCGGCCTCGACCACCGGCTCAATCACTGGACCGCAGTGCGGGACGGCCTCATGAACGCGCATGCGGATCTCTTCGCGCAGATACCCGACATCGCCAGAACCCTGCCGGACCCCATCGACCAGATGAAACTCTTCGAGCTCATTCAGATCATCCCGACCGCGACGCGAGCCGCGCTGAAGTCGGGCAATTTACTTCAGAGCCGAGTCTCCGACCCGACGGTCATGAAATACTTGCGCAACAACAGCATTTTTGCCTATGGACGCGCCGACAGGGCAAGGACGTCGGCGAGCTTCCGCGAAGTCCTGGATGCGATGTGGTTGTTCAATCAGAAGTTCGCGCGGGCGCAGGCGGAGTTTGAACGCGTGCGGGCGCGCTGAGACGACGAGATTGACGCCCGCGGGCAGGCCAGTTGCGCGAGTTGGCGCGTTGCTCAATCAGGTCAGCTACCCTGACCATCTTTTGGCGTTGCAGTTTCAGCCATTTCTCGTCTAGAAACGCCTCAACGGGCCTCCCGGCAACGAACCGTCAATGGTTTTGGCCGAGGATTTTGCGGCTCAAAGGGTCTGGCAATGCTGATTCGCGGCCAAAATGACGGGATTTCGGGGGAGGCGGCTCTGGCCGCCGGCACCGCCGCGTCCCGGCCCGCGATCCTGCCCACCCTCCTTCTTGGCGAGCTCCTTCTTACCTGCCCCTGAGGGCCGGCTGGGCGAACGCGCCTGGGCACTCAGGGGTTGTACGAGATCACCGGACACCTCAAGCGCTCGAGCCAACTGAAGGGCGCACCAGCTTAAAGGAAATTTCGAAATGGCCCCCGTGAATAAGTCCGAGAAGGACCGCGTCATCATTTTCGACACCACCCTACGCGACGGCGAGCAGTGCCCCGGCGCGACCATGACGTTCGAGGAGAAGCTCGAAGTTGCGGAGTTGCTCGACGATATGGGCGTCGACGTGATCGAAGCCGGCTTCCCCATCACCTCAGAAGGTGATTTCCAGGCAGTCAGCGAGATCGCCCGCCGCTCCAAGAATTCGGTGATCGCCGGCCTGTCGCGTGCGCATCCAGCGGACATCGATCGTTGCGCCGAAGCCGTCAAGTTCGCCAAGCGCGGCCGCGTCCACACCGTGATCGCGACTTCGCCGCTACATATGCGAGTGAAGTTGAACAAGACCCCGGAGCAGGTGATCGAGACCTCGGTTGCCATGGTCGCGCGCGCCCGCAATCTGATCGACGACGTCGAATGGTCGGCTGAGGACGGCACCCGCAGCGAGATGGACTTTCTCTGCCGCATCGTCGAGGCCGTCATCAAGGCCGGCGCAACCACGGTGAACATCCCCGACACCGTCGGCTACACCACGCCGGACGAGTACACTCACTTCATGAAAACGCTCATCGAGCGCGTGCCGAACTCGGACAAGGCGGTGTTCTCCGTGCACTGCCATAACGACCTCGGCATGGCCGTTGCGAATTCGCTGGCCGGCATCGTCGGCGGCGCGCGTCAGGTCGAGTGCACGATCAATGGCATCGGAGAGCGGGCGGGCAATGCCGCGCTCGAAGAGATCGTGATGGCGATCAATGTGCGCAACGACAAATTCCCGTACTGGAACAAGATCGACACCACGCAGCTCACCCGCGCTTCAAAGGTAGTGTCTGCGGCGACCTCGTTTCCGGTGCAGTACAACAAGGCGATCGTCGGCCGGAACGCCTTCGCGCATGAGAGCGGCATCCACCAGGACGGCGTGCTGAAGGACGCTTCGACCTACGAGATCATGCGGCCGGAAATGGTTGGTCTGAAGCAATCCTCGCTGGTGTTGGGCAAGCATTCCGGTCGTCATGCCTTCGTGCACAAGCTGGAGGAGATGGGCTACAAGCTCGGTCCGAACCAGCTGGAAGATGCATTCGCGCGGATGAAGGCGCTGGCCGATCGCAAGAAGGACATCTACGACGAGGACATCGAGGCGCTAGTCGACGAGGAAATGGCGGCCTCGCACGACCGCATCAAGCTGACCTCGCTCACCGTGATCGCGGGCACCCATGGTCCGCAGCGCGCGACCATGAAGCTCGATGTCGACGGCGAGACCAAGATTGAGGAAGCCGAGGGCAACGGTCCGGTCGATGCCGTCTTCAACTGCATCAAGGCGCTGGTGCCGCACGAGGCCAAGCTTGAGCTGTACCAGGTCCACGCGGTCACCGAAGGCACCGACGCGCAAGCCGAGGTGTCGGTCCGTCTGTCCCATGACGGCCGTTCGATGACGGCGCGCGCGGCGGATCCGGACACGCTGGTGGCTTCCGCCAAGGCCTATCTCGGCGCGCTCAACAAGATCGTCATGAAGCGCCAGCGCGATACGGTGCAGACGGCGGCGGCGAGCTGACAAATGAAGCTTGCCATTCCGGGTTCGGCTCTTCGAGCCTCCCCGGAATGGCAGTGTTAGTCATGAATAGCAGCCCTGCTAACGGCCAATAGCGCCTGTGCGCGTCGCCCTGTATGGATGCACCCGCTCGAGGAAGGCCGCCCGCGCGCCGGGCGGCCCAATCAATAACATGGGAGGCATCATGCGCACCTTCGCGATCGCGGCATCCGTCGCGGCTTTGGTTCTAGGGCTTGCCGGTTCGGCAGCCGCCGACCCGATCGTCATCAAATTCAGCCACGTCGTCGCGACCGATACGCCGAAGGGCAAGGCGGCCGAGAAGTTCAAGGAGCTCGCCGAGAAGTACACGGGCGGCAAGGTGAAGGTCGAGGTCTATCCGAATTCGACGCTCTACAAGGATAAGGAAGAGCTCGAGGCGCTCCAGCTCGGCAGCGTGCAGATGCTGGCGCCGTCGAACTCCAAGTTCGGCCCGCTCGGCATCCGCGAGTTCGAGGTGTTCGATCTGCCCTACATCCTTCCCGACCTGAAGACGCTGCGGAAGGTGACGGAGGGACCGCTCGGCGCGAAGTTGCTTAAGCTGCTGGACTCCAAGGGCATCACCGGCCTTGCCTATTGGGACAACGGCTTCAAGCAGATGAGTGCCAACAAGAGGCTCGTCACGCCGGCCGACTATCAGGGCGTGAAATTCCGTATCCAGTCCTCGCGCGTGCTTCAGGCGCAGTTCAAGGCGCTGGGATCGCTGCCGCAGGTGATGGCGTTCTCCGAGGTCTATCAGGCGCTCCAGACCGGCGTCGTCGACGGGCAGGAGAACACCTGGTCCAATATCTACACCCAGAAAATGCACGAGGTGCAGAAGTACATCACCCAGACCAATCACGGCTACATCGGCTACGTCGTGATCGTGAACAAGAAGTTCTGGGACGACCTTCCGGCCGATGTGCGCGACCAGCTTGCGAAGGCCATGAAGGAAGCGACCGATTTCAACAACGCGCAGTCGCAGAAGGAAAACGACGACGCGCTCGCCGAGATCAAGAAGAGCGGCAAGAGCGAGATCATCTCGCTGACTTCAGAACAGGACGAGGCGATGCGCAAGGCGATGGAGCCGGTCTACAAGGATGCCGCGAGCCGGGTCGGCCAGCCGTTGATCGACGAATTCCAGAAGGAAGCGAAGAGCGCGACGAACTGAGTTCGTGCGCCGTTGCGCCGCGAGAAGGGCTTCCGTTCGCCAGGCGGAAGCCCTTCTCTGTTTCAGCCATGTTGCGAATGATTTCAAAGTGCAGCCGCGGATTACATCTTGGTAAGACTGCTCTCTCTATCGAAGTTGTAAGTTGAACCGCGTGCAAATGGCGCCCATCTTCATGGAACCTTGCAAGAGGAGGTTCGTATGAGAAAGTTCGCCATCGCCGCCATCGCCGTGCTCAGTATCGCCGGCTCCGGCGCAGTCTACGCGCAATATCACCGCTTCTCCGACCACATGCGCCATATGCGCATGAATCCGGAAGACCGCGCCGCCTTTGTCGACGCGCGGATCGCGGCCGTGCATGCCGGCTTGAAGCTGAATGCCGACCAGGAGAAGCTGTGGCCGCCGGTCGAGGCCGCCGTGCGCGACTTAGCCAAGCTGCGCATCGATCGCGCCAACGCGCGGATGAACGCTGACCCCGGCGATGCCGACAAGCCGGATGATCCGGTCGCCCGCCTGCGCCAGCGCGCTGACGACATGGGCGCCACGTCCGCGGCGCTGAAGAAGATCGCCGATGCTGCAGACCCGCTCTACAAGACCCTGGATGAGGGCCAGAAGCGGCGCCTGGCCGTCCTGACCCGTCACCAGGGCCCGTTCGGCGGTGAAGGCGGCTGGCACCATCGCTTCATGGAGCGCGGCATGGACCGCATGATGGACCGTTTCCACGGTGGCGACCGAGATGGCGGACCGGATCGGGACGGCGGGCGCCTGTAAGGCCCGGCAAATCTCCGGGCATGGCGAGCGAAGCCGCTGGAATCCGGCGGCTTTTCCGTTTTTGGGACCCGGTCATGAAGACTTGGAAAACCTCGTCCACATCGCTTGCCTTCCCGGGATCGCTTTGCTAAACGACCGGCCTCGCAAGGCGTTACCCGCCTTTCGGGCGCATAGCTCAGTTGGTAGAGCAGCTGACTCTTAATCAGCGGGTCCCAGGTTCGAGCCCTGGTGCGCCCACCACCCTTAAGCGATTGGCCCGTAAGGGCTTTTTTAATTTCTCTGCAGAACAAACCGGGTCTCGTGCGACGCTTTTAGTGGTCGTACGTCGCACGCCGTGCGACGAGCCGGATAATTTGGTAGGAATGTTCACTGGGCGCGGGCGGTCGTCGATGAGTCGTCCGCTTGTTCACGGATAACCCAGTGCCGAAGCGCTTGGCTCGTTCTAGGAATGACTTGAAACACAGAACGCGAGATTGGCGGCGCGTTGCGCGCCCGGGTTTCACCTAAGGGCTTAGGGCCGGAGCCCATCCGACGCTGAAACACGCCAGCCATTCAGCCCTTCATACCTTCCTTCCGCACCTGCAATTCAAGCCTATCGATGCCGGAATCGGCGCGAGCGGCATTGCGGGCGCGGTAATGCTTCACGATGGTCTGTGCGCTTCGGTATGAATGCCCAGTGATGTCGCAGATCGTCAGCAAGTCGCAGCCAGCCCGATCGAGAAGCATGACGCAGGTATCACGTAGGTCTTGGTCGTGCTTTTGGTCGAGTTCGCCGGCGCCATTGACGAATACCAGAGCGGGGCAAGGCTTCAGACGCCATGCTGTCTCATGGCCATTGCTGTCGCGTGCGGTCTGCGTATCCAGCCATTCCGCTAATGCGCGCTTGCGCTGATCGACCGCTCGAGCGCGCTGCGCCTTATTCTCCTCATCGAGAGGAAAAGGGGCGAACAGCCTGTCGACATTTTTGATCAGTTCGGCGTTCAGTCGCTCGGCGCGGACAATTGCCTGGCGCGCGTTGTCGCGCGCGAGAAAGCCGAAGATAGCGACGGCCCGGGCGGTCGACACCCAATGGCGATAGGTACTCTCGTCATAAGGCTCACCATTGTCTTCGTTGACCACGAGCTCGGGTGGCACCTTATCCAACTGAAGCCGGAGCTTGAGTTCCTTTATTCGTGCACGCGAGGCATTTAGCCGTGCGCTCAGTTGTGGCGCCTCTTTGATGTCGACAAGCTCGCCGGTCTTGCTCTGTCGAAACGCGTGCCGGCCCTCAACGTCGCTCTCGTTGCGCATAATCAGACGGTCAGTCTGGCGCTGTCCGGTGAACAATGCCAGATGGAAGCTGTCGCTGACCGACGGCCGTTCGATCGCATCGGCTGCAGCGACCCAAGCGGAAAATTCGGTCATCGCAACCTGTACGATGCGTCCGTCCGGGTGATCGAACTCCATGCCTTCTCGCGGGTTAGGTCCGAGACGCCACAAGATGCTTTCCTGCCCCCAGGTAAATGCCGCTGAGAGCGTGGCTATCATCGAGAGCGCCATATGATGGCCGCGAGCCGATTTCGCATAATTATAGAAGGCTCGGAACTCTGGTTTGCCGATTGATGTCGGAGTTGCAGTTGCGATCGCCTCGAGTTCTCGGACTGGCTCTGCTACGCCGAGCAGTTTGGCGGCACGGATTTCGGCACGCATTTTCGCCGCGGATTTGCGCGATTGCGGTCGGTACAAGATGGCCGAGATGCATTTGCGATAGGAAGATTGCGAGGCGGACGACAACGCCTTGAACTCAACCGACTTGCTCCAATCGTCCAGAAGATCTTCGATCGTTGAACGCTTCCGGATCGTAATCTTCTTCGGTAGCTTGCCGGCGCGGCGCGCCGCCTCGATTTCCGACTTTCGCTTGTCTGAAAAGTCTGAGGCTTCCTGAAGATTGAACCACGCACCGACCGGACGGCCTTTTTCATCGTGCGGCGGATGGCGCAAGTCGGCGTCGACAAAGCCGAGTGCCCTGGCATAAGCGCCATGCGACGAGCGAGGACGGCCATCGCGCCACCTTACATGGGGAAATTTGGGATCGGCCATAAAGAGCCTCAGGGCCAGTAAGAGATGGCACCCATTGGAATCTAGTGCGATCTGGTCTGTCAAGCATTGTGCTGGCCGTAGGCCCTCCCCAGCCGCTCGCGGTGTTCCTCGTCGCTTGATGCTGGGGGCGGCGCGAATGCGTCATTCGCAATTGTCTTTGGGCGCATAGGATGATGTCGTGTAAGCCAAGCATCGAAGCCGGTGCGTTCCCATTTCAGCGGTCCTCGCTCGCTGATCGGCGAAGGCAAGCCATCGCGCTCCTGCCTGAGGCGGCGCGTGCGATAGAATGTATCTAGAGAGATGCCAATCGCTGTCGCGACCTCGGTCGAAGAATAGGGTGGCTGCATGCTCTGGGGGCGCAAACGCATAATGCCTCGCCACTCTTGGCTTTTTGAGCGAAGTCTTGGCGAAGCAAAATGAACAGATAAAGCTACAGGCGAGAAGCATTCCTTTCCGTGCGTAGGGAATTCGGCTTCTTTGGAGTACGAACAGGATGCCCCGGCGCTAACACGTCGGATATTTGTCCGCCGCCTTCGGGGATTCAAGATAGATGCGTAACTGGTGCGGCGAGCCAACCCTCGCAGCATGGGGCGCAGATTCCACTGGTCGGTCAGCGGACTCGAACCTGCAACCAGACCGTTATGAGCGGGAGGATATCGATTAGCTTCGTTGATTTTGCTGCGATTTTGTTTGATTTCGATTGCGCTCGTTGCGTTTCGAACAGGTTGTTTCTGGTGCGAAACTGGTGCGGTGCCCCTTGAAAGTTGCGAGGGGCGGCTTCCGGGCCACAAGCAGACTTTCTGCGCGGCCAAGGAATTTCAGTGCCCAAAATGGCCATCCGCCACCGCGGCGGGTCAACCTCAGTTCGGTGTGCCTTCGAATTTCCGGATTGAGTTGAGGTCGTTGACCCAGGGCTGTTGAGAGCGAGTAAATATCTGCCGACGTGGCACCAATTCATTTCGTTGGCGAAGCGCTCCAACGCGCACGGCGTAGGCTTTTGGCTCATCGCCAGTCGATGTCGAATAGATCGCCGTCCCGCACTGAGGGCAGAAAGCTTGCACACGGACGTTTCCACTATCGGCGGTCTTTCGATATTCCGTTAGTTTGCCCGACAAAAGCACAAACGTGCCTGGATGAGTGCCGATGACCGCTCGCAATGGCGCGCCGCTTATGGTTTGGCAGTCTGTGCAATTGCAAATGGTCGTCGTTTCGGGATCGGCTTCGGCCTCGAACGTGACAAAGCCGCAGTGACAGCGTCCATCTATCTTCATCACATGCTCCTGACTTTCAACGGAACGCGGCGTGGGGAACTACGGGACAGATTAAGGCGAGGTACAGCTCTATCGAGGCGGCAACTACTCTGACACAGGGGGATGCGAGCAGGCGACCGGCCAAGGGCGCTTAAGAAACATCGCACAGCCGCCGTCGGCGCCGCCGTTGAATTACGGACCCTCAACCCGCGTCGTTGCCGCGACGCCTTCCCACACCCGCAGGTCCTCCAGCAGCCGCTGGGCATGACCGCGGATGGCATCGACCGCGTCCGTTCCGAGCTGCAATCGAAGCGGTGTTGCGCTCGCTGCCAGCGCCTGCTCGATCGCGGCGCCTGCCTTCAGTGGATCTCCCGGCTGCGCCCCATGAATAGACCGCAGAAACTCACGCGTGGGGCCGACCACATCGCGGTAGGGCTCGAGCTCCGGCATGAGGCGCCCAGAGCCGGTCATGTTGGTGCGAAAATACCCTGGCTCCACGATCAGCACCTTGATGCCAAAGGGCGCCATCTCGGGCGCCAGCGCCTCTGAAAGCCCTTCCAGCGCGAACTTGCTCGCCGAGTAGGCGCCGAACCCGCCGAAGGACAGCTGGCCGCCGAGGCTCGAGATATTGACGATCGCCCCGCTTCTCTGAGAACGCAGGATCGGCAGCACGGCCTGGATCACCGCCACGGCGCCAAAGAAGTTCGTCTCCATCTGGGCACGCAGCTCGCTCTCCGGCGTCTCCTCGACAGCACCCACGACGCCGTAGCCCGCGTTGTTGATCAGCACATCGATACGCCCGAAGCGGTCGATGGCTGCCGCAACGGCCGCTTCAGGCTCCCCGGGGCCGGTCACATCTAGCCGCTGGACCAGCACGCGATCGGGGGCGAGCGCTTGGAGCGCGGCCAGCTTCGACCGGTCACGCGCTGTGGCGACGATGCGATATCCCTGGCTGATGGCGTGGCGCGCGAAGGCGTCGCCGAAGCCGCTCGAGGTACCCGTGATGAACCAGACCGGATTTCCTTCCTCAGCGCTTAGCTCATTCCTGTTGAGCGCGGAGGAAAGCTGCTGCGCAGTGGAGAAGGGGTCTAACGAGACGTTCGCGTTGAGTGTCATTTGCTTATCCGTAACCGTGAATGGTACCGCAGCCCGCATTAAGACGCTGGGGTCCAAGGAACGGAAAGAACCTAAAATGCTGCAATCAGCCTGAATTGCGAATATGCGCGGGACTGCTCACCGTTCGAACTCGCGGCGATATGCTGTCGGGCTCATACCTGCTTCTCGCCTAAAAAGCCGGGAAAATTGACCGGCAGTCTCGCAACCGATTTCCTCTGCGATCATGGAAAACGAGGTCGAGGAGAGGGTCAGAAGCTTCTTCGCGTGCTCGATCCTCAAATCGGTCAGATAGCGATACGGCGGAATTCCTTCGCAATTCCGGAATGCCCTGCAAAAATGACTCGCGCTCGTTCCGACTTCTGCGGCAAGTTCTTCGAGCGACCAGCTCTTGCGGATGTTGCCGGCAATAACCGACTTCGCGCGCCGCAATTGCCATGGAGCCAGTCGTTCGCGTCGGTATTCCGGCGTCTCCATTTGACTCAGAGCCCGCGGGAAGCGCTCCAAAATGGCACCCGTCAATTGGTCGCTGAACAAGGATCCCGAGGGCAATCCTGTCATCATTTCCTTGGACAGTAATCGTCCAAGCGACGAAAGCGCATCGTCCCTGACGCCGAAGGCAGGAAAAGGATCGAATTCGTGGCCAGCTACCGAAGCGAGCCTGTTCGGAGTAACGTAGAAGTGTATCGCCAAGCTCTCTCCGGAAATAGAGAGCTGCTGGGTTTCTCCGGCGGGCGTTACGGCAATGAGCCCAGGCCGGAAGCGAAAGGTCTGCTTGCGTCCGTCGCTCAGCGTTCGTCGCGCCACGCCGCAGCCTTGCAGTACGAGGACGAGTTCGTGATTGTCGATCGACGGCGCCTCGAGCTCGGACCGAGAATGTCGATATATTTTAGCGTAGATTCCATCGCCGGATGCCATGGGCGTCTCGGCAACTGGCGCTCTCCGCAGAGGGATATCGAAGTCCTCCATTATGGAAGTCTCCTCTAAATCGGATTCTGGATCGGGCTGCCTTCCGCGTTGACGCCAGTCGTGGCCGCTTGGCAAGCTGGCCAGAATGTCGTGCGCCCGTTCGGAAAAGCAAGTGACCGATGCAGCGTAACTCCTGGCTCAATACCGGGTAGCGACGACCGCTGCAGGCCATCATCGTCGCTTCGAGGCGTCGCACTTAGACGCTTTGAGTCCAAGCAATCGAACAACCAGACCTACCGCCTCCTGGCGAGCGCCTGCAAATACTCGTTGCTGATCACGGTATGGTTCTCGCCTTTGGCCGCGAGATTGTTGTCTATCCAGAGTTGCTCCAAGTCATGCAGGAGTGCGGCCTGTTTCGGGGCATCGAGGCGGCCGAGCATGAGTTGTATTGGCCCGGAATTCTTCGCGAAGAATTCAGCGGAACCAGCGGCGCTTCTCTGCAACTCCCACCTGACGGCCACGACGCTGGTTTCGACAGCATCGAAGCCCGGGTTCAACCTGTCGCGTACGGTGGCTTCTTCTGCCCAGAGGAAAGGAGATACCGTGCCTTGAGGCGGCGGCGGAAGGTGCCGGGCGGCAACTGCTTGCATCTTCCCGCCAAAGCCAAATGGAGTCCAGTTGGCCAAAGCAAGCCGTCCGCCGTGCCTCAAGACACGCGCTATCTCCGAAGCAACGGTCGCGGGGAGCGGAGAAAACATAATCCCGAACATCGAAACCACCACGTCGAAACTGCCGTCGGGGTAGGGAAGCGTTTCGGCAAAGCCTTCGTCGAAGCGGATGCGAAGTCCTTCGCGAGCCGCGCGCGCTCGAGCCTCCTCCAGCAGATGAGGTGTCATATCCAAGCCGGTCACCGTGGCACCCCGGCGGGCTAAGGGGATGGTCACGTTACCCGTACCGCAGGCAATATCCAGCACGCGCGCGTCAGGTTCGAGCTCCATCCGGGCGACGAAGCGCTCCGCTTCGGGAATACCCATTTCCCTGGCTATTGCGCCAAAATCACCGGCAATCCAGGGCGCGCGCATGGAATCCTTCATTTGGTCGATGAGCGCGTGTTGCGTGATCATCCCTTTTTCCAAACTTGTATTGTCTGCAACATTTCGTCGATGGGCACCCTGGGCGCTAATCACACTTGCCGCACCTCAGACGATTACCTAGCGCCCGCATGGGCTCGGTACGGGCGCCTAGCGGCGGGCCGTGGCAGCGCCTTCGACCAGTTCCGGTTGACGTCCAAAGTGAAGGAGTTGGTAATCGAAGGTCACCCATGGATGTCGTGTCGTCTCCCACACGGATACAGGAGGCCAAGGCATCGACGGATCGGCGAACGCGCCAAAGGCGATGCCGATAAGGTCGGGGAAAGATTCCGAGTGCCAAAATACCGCGGAACCGCAGTTGGGGCAGAAATGCTGTTCGATCATTCGTCCCGAGTCGCTGCCGCGCACATAGACCCTGCTCGGCCCTTCGACGCGCACCTGTCATTCGGCCTGCAATATTGCCCCCCTAAGCCGGGGGATCGGCGTCCAAAATTGACCCCCTGTAGGTTGGTCTG
>NZ_JBBIAR010000038.1:0-88177 GCF_054185165.1 Bradyrhizobium sp. UFLA05-109
GTTTTGGCAACGGCATCACGTTCAAGTTCCAACTCCGCAATTTGCGCAAGAACAAGTTCTAGCCTCGTAAGCAAACGCGCGATCTTGGCCAATGCATTTGGCGGTATTGGATCGCCAAGGCCCGTCCTCAGCGCGTTTAGCCGGCGACGACGGCTTTGAAGAAGGGGATTGTAATCTTCAGTGCCTAGCGTTGCCAGAACGGCACCGATCTTGTTCACGAGGCCGACACGCTCGGAGACCAACTCACTCCGCTCCCGGACACACCGCCGCGCATCCTCATCGGCTTCGTCCGGGATCGGCACCATCGAACAGACGCGGGGCTCGCCGCGAAGCCAGGCAAGCAAAGTGCGCAACAGCAATTCCGCATCGATGCCATCCGATTTACCGCGGCGCATGCGCCGGTCAACGGGTACACTCGAAGGCTGGACGACGTGCACCTCTATGCCGTGCGCCATGAGCCATCTCGCCAAAACCCGCACCATCCGGCCTCGTAGCTGGTGACCACCCGCTTGACCGAGCGACCAGCGGCAGCAGCTCGGGTTCGGTAGCTGTCAATCGCCGCCAACAGATTATTTTTATCCGGCTCGATCGTCCGCTTCGCCTTGGTCTGCGAAAGGCCAGGTACCTGCGCCGCCAAGACCCAGCTCTTGTTACTCAACTCGATCGCCAGAATGAGCGTTTGATCGTAATCGACAGAACGCGGCAGCATATTGGTCGAATGAGACATGATCAGACCTCCGGTTTCCGATGACGCAGCTTAGCTCCTCTGCGCCTCATTCATGGGATCTGTTTGCGCGGCACCATGACCGCTGGTCATAATGCCCTCCGCGGATCAGGTCCCGGCCAAAAGCACGATTCGAAGATGCTGTGGCCCTAGTGGGTTGTCCTGATCGCCGGATCGACCGGCGCTGCATTAAGTGCTGTTCGTCCTCTCCAACCGTTACGTTACACCCGGATGACCGGCTGTGATCTCGTTCACGCCGTAAGAGCGGGTTGCTTGTAGCGTTCGCTCCTAGCCATCATCGCCCATGCCATCCTGGCGAGCTTATTGGCGAGTGCGAATCGCAGCGACCTATGCGGCCGGGCTTCACGTGAAAGCTCTTGACGATCTTGCTCGCATCCGCAATCGGCAGCGTTGCTGATTGCGGCATGTCCGCATTGAGCTTCGAGCTTGCTCTATCTTATTCGACCGCCAATGCAGCTCGCAGACGATACGCTTGGGGCGTCATTGAGAACCAGCGCTGCGCAGCGCGAAAAAAGCTGCCTTGATCCTTGAACCCCAGCAAATAGGCGACCTCAGCCGCGGACAGGTCTCGGCGCGCTAGATAGTCTTCCGCCAGCTCTCGGCGGGTCTCCTCGACCAGGTTCTGAAACGATGTTCCTTCATCGCTCAACCGGCGGTACAAGGTCCGCTCGCTTATTGCGAGCGCGCGAGCCATGGCAGCCCGTGTCGGTGTACCGTCATGTAGCCAACGCACGATCTCCGCACGCACGCGAGGCGTGAACCGCGAACCTGAAACCCGCTGCAGATGCTCGGTCGCGATGCGGTCATGGACAGCCGACAGCCGACGATGGGCGGTCGGCAGCGGTTGGGTCACGTTGGCGCACGAGAATAGCAGCGCGTTCTCCCGGGCCCCGAACCTGGGCAAACAGCCAAATGCCGCCTTGAACGCGTCGCTCGAATCCCCGGGATGGCTGAGTTCCACCCCAACGGGCTTCAGGTCGGCATTGGTCACCCAACGGCAGAAGGAGAGGAACTGAAGCAAGTCGAAGGCGAAGCGCTGGTGGGGCACCGGACGGGATCCTGGATTCAAGTCCAAGGCCAGGCGATAGCTATCGCCTTGCTTGTGGAGGGAAACCATCGCGGCGTCGCTGACGATCGCGATGTACCGAACGATCCGATGCAGAACTCCGAGCAAGTCAGGCGCAGACATCAAAGGGTAAGCCACCACGCCGAAATGCCCAGGCCTGGCGTGCGAAGCGCCGACCAGCCCGACCGCAGGGCCGGACCGTGCAAGGGCCAATTCCCAGAGCAAGCTAACCTGCTCGGTCGCGAAGCGCGCGTCAGGATCGCCGAGCATCGCGATATCTAGGTCCGCATCGCGAAAAAGTTGGGGCACGTCGAGCTGCTCGGCGGAAAGTGCATTTGCGACCCCGGTCACCCAGAATGCCGCGCTCGTACGCTGATCGAGGGTCGACGGTGATGGTCGGCGAAGCTTCATTTTGACCGCTCCTGGGCCCCTTTGTTGGCCGGCTTTGCCAGTGATGTGGCCGACAGAACCATAAGTCTAACCACACTCCGGAGCCCCTTTTTGAATAAAACTGGCCGACAGGGTCGGCACTCAAAAAGGATGACTAATGCCAGGTCAGAAGGGATCGTTTGGCAGGCGGATGGGCGAGCTTTGCGGCGCAGACGAGGCACCCTACGTGATCGCCCGTACCCTGCGCAACACGTCCATCGTCGCCACTAGGATTGCGGTTGAGAATCCTGGTCATGAGAAGACTCCACCAATGGGCATTGAGGATGCGTTTATCGCTGCCATCACCTTTCAAGAGGGCTATTATCGCGACAATTGGCTGGACGGGCGGCAACTGCCTTACGAGCCACCTCAGCCAGCGGGCTCTGTTTGTTTGATGGATTTGCGACGGCTAAACGAAACTCTTTTCAAGAGTGCAGTAAATTCCGTTCAGCTCTACTTTCCGCGAAAGACGCTAGATGTGATCGCGGATTCGCATGAAATCCCGCGCATGAGCGAATTTCGGACGCCCATCAGCGTGCTCCGATCCGAGCCTACAATTGCCCATCTCGCCGCCTCGTTGGTTCCTGGGTTCGACAGACCTGATGAGGTTAGTCAGCTATTTCTTGACCACGTGTTGTCGGCGGCGGCACTACACTTAATAGTGGAGCATGGCGGGTCCGCGCAGCCAAGGAGATCGCGGGGCGGGCTCGCGCCCTGGCAGCAGCGGCGCGTTGAAGAACTGCTTGAGGCCAATCTTAACGGCTCGCTCTTCCTGAATACTCTCGCTGCAGTTTGTGGAATCTCGGCAAGTCATTTTTCCCGCGCATTCACGCAATCGAACGGCATGCCCCCACATCGTTGGCTGCTGCAAAGGCGCATCGAAAAGGCCAAGGAATTGCTGCTAACCTCACGGTTGCCACTCGCTGAACTTGCGCTGGTCTGCGGTTTTACTGACCAAGCCCACTTCACGCGCGTTTTCAAGCGACAGGTTGGTGCAAGTCCCGGCGCATGGCGGCGTCGCGAAAGCGACTAGTCGCCCACTGGTTAGGGATCGCTCGCGTCATCGGCCCCTTAGCCGACCGCATGTCTGGTTACGCCCCAACAGCGGCGAAATAGCAGACATCCTCCAACCGCTGCTTGGGGCCACTTCCGGACCCATGCACCGCGGCAAACAGCACGTTTAGTGGATCGTATCGTCAGCGCCGGGGACGAGAGTTGGTGGGACCGCGAGGCCGAAGGCTCTCCCCGATTCGAGGTTGATGGGAAGATTGTAGTTAGGGCGGCCTGCGCGTCGACGATGGCCGCGAGCGTCGTCGATCTGTGAATCCTCTCCACAAGCGCCGGGCCGTTCAACGACTTTTTCCGAATCGGAGGTTAGCCCTGCTTTGCGCAGACCCTCGATGAACCGCTCCCGATCGGCCGCTCGCGCGAACGGCCGAATAAGGCGCTCATCGCTCGCTGTTAGTCCAGGCATTCGGCGCAGCAATTGATCCAATGCAGCGCGAGAGGCTGCAATACTACCTAGATGTCCATAGGCAGAAGCCAAGACCGCATAACTGTCGGGAAACTCGGGATTTGCTTCGCGGGCGAGTTCTGTGAACTCAGCCGCCTCTTCGTACCGTTCGGCCAGCAACGCGGCCCAGCCCTTGCAGACATGCCAGATGACCACCAGCAAGCCTCGCGGGCTGAGCCGTATCGCTTCCTCTAAGTGCTGCAAAGCAGCCTCATATTCGCCGCCGAAAGCATAACTTACGCCCAAATAGCCGCGGGCGAACTCTGAATTGGGATTGAGGTTAAGGGCACGACGGAGGCGTCGTCGGGCTTCTTCGTGACGACCGGAAAACAGCTCGAAGATCGCCAGCGCCGTATGAGCCATTGCGTCGCTGTCGTCGGCGGCAACCGCTTTCCACGCCGCTTCTCCGAGCTTTCGATGCGACTCGATTGGTCCGTCGCCCCAGCCGAACACCGCCTCAAAATGCCGAGCAAAGGCGAGATCGGCGTACGCCATCGAATTTGCCGGATCCAGCAAGATGGCTTCAGTTACCAGGCGGCGCGCCTCCGCCAGGTCCTCGTGCGTGAAGCGACGAATATGCCAATGGGCGCGTACGATCCGGTCCCAGGCATCGAGTTGATCCGGTTTCTTGCGCCGTGCCTGCCGAATCTCCGCCGCAATAATGCCGGGCTCGATCGCGCCAGTAATGCTGCGTGCGATCTCGTCCTGGAGGGCAAAGACATCGGCCAGTTCGCGATCGTAGCGATCCGCCCACAGGTGGTGACCAGTCGCCGCCTCGATCAGCTGCGCGGAGATACGGACGCGATTTGCGGCCCGCCGCACACTGCCTTCGAGCACGTACCGCACGCCGAGTTCACGCCCCACTTTGCCCACGTCCACTCCCGGACCCTTGTAAGCAAAGGAGGTGCTGCGCGAGATGACAAAAAATGAATGGTTGTGCGACAGGTTAGTGATGATGTCCTCGGTGATGCCCTCCGAGAAATACTCCTGTTCGGCGTCACCGCTCATATTCGCAAAAGGCAACACCGCGATTGACGGCTTCTGCGGCAGTGGTCGTGCCGAGCGGGTCGCGGTGAGCGCTGCGGCGATTGCCTCATCGGCCGGCGTATCGAACCGAACGCGATGGATCGGCACCGGCCGTGCGATGTTCTTGACCTGGTGCTCGCCCATGTCCTCGAACGAAAAATGGAGCTTGTCGCGCACCTCATCGCGCACGATGCGGCTGACGCAGATGCCTCCCGGCTCCGCCAGGGCTTCCAGGCGCGCCGCGATGTTGACGCCGTCGCCATAGATGTCTTTGTCATCGATGATGATGTCGCCCACGTTCAGACCAATCCGAAACTCGATGCGCCGCGCTGGCGGAATCTGGAAATTGCGCTGGGCCATTTGTCGCTGGACGTCGACGGCGCAGCGTACGCCGTCGACGATACTGGCAAACTCGACAAGCATGCCGTCGCCCGTCGTCTTGACGATGCGCCCGCGGTGTTCCGCGATTTTGGGATCGACGACCGCGCGTCTGTGGTCCTTGAGTGCGGCCAATGTGCCTTCTTCATCCAGGCCCATCAACCGTGAGTAGCCTGCAACATCAGCTGCAAGTATGGCCGCAAGGCGGCGCTCGACCCGCTCTCCACTCAAGGTCTTTCTCCAAAATCGGCCAACACGAGTTGCGCCTCGTCCGGTCAGCGGCCAATTGTACTCTGTGTCGGTGCAGCGACCGGACAAATCCAAGGAGATTCACCCGATGGTGGACGAATTTTAATCGATGATCACATCAAGAGGCGCATCGTTGCGGTACCCGCGCGTTACGTGCCGTCAGGCACTTCCGTAATCGGAGCGTCGACCGTTCACGTCTCCAGTTGATTGCCCGCCTCCGCTGTGGTCTTGGCTGTCAAAAAACACCATGCGGCACGACGGCGATAGAACGGGTTTGTCTAATTTTTTCCGATCTAAAGGGGAAGATCTTCGACTGGGCGAAAGTGCGCATGCTCTGCCATTGCGATACGGGCGGCCCGTTTTGGAACATCGCCGATTGCCAGCTCGAACAGAGGAAGAGCGGTAGCAAATGTCGGTCAAGGCCGCTTAAGATTCGTCGATTTGGTTGCGACCAAAATGTTGTTGGCGCAGTATGGTTGCCCGACGGTGCGATGTCCGCGTAGGGTCGAGCTCGGGTTTGCCTGTTTTCGAAATCAAGGTAGGGCAACCTCGTGAGGCTTTCCGAGTGCAGCAGGGTCGAAAAGCCTGTTCGCCTGCCTCATGTATCGATCGCGCTGCAGGATGCACCAACAGGAACGGCGCGGCCAAGACTGCGCTCGACCCGATGGCAGATCTGATCTCGGGGCGTACCCGGCCTCGAGTGAAGCTTCATTGGGACGCCGGCTGTCCAGGCGGCAGCAAGGGGAGATGTCGATGAGCGTAGCGATCATTCCAACCGCCCGATCGGGCAAGACCGGAAAGATTGTAGCGGCACGCGAGGCCGCCCGACTGATACGTACGGGTGACACGGTCGCAATCGGTGGATTCTTCGGTATCGGCCTTGCCGTGGAAGTCATCCATGCATTGGCCGCGATCTATGAGGAGCGCAACAGCGAAGCCGCCTCGCTCGGCATACCGCGCAATCTGACCTTGGTGTGGTGCGTCAGTCCCGGCGACGGCCAGCAGCGCGGTGCTCAGCGTCTCGCCCAACCCGGTCTCATCAAGCGGCTCATCGGCGGACATTGGACGGCGGTACCTGCCCTGTACCAGCTCGTGGCCGGCAATCAAGTCGAGGGTTACAACATCCCCCTCGGGCCGTTGTCTCATCTCTATCGCGACATCGCGGCAGGCAAACCCGGCCATCTGTCACGCGTCGGGCTTGGGACCTTCGCCGATCCGCGTTTCGGCGGCGGGAAGTTGAACGAAAGGACGACCGAGGATCTGATCGAGTTGATGATCGTCGGTGGCAGGGAATATCTGTTCTACAAGGCCTTCCCGATCAACGTAGCGTTGATACGTGGAACGACCGCGGACACCGAAGGCAACATTACGATGGAACGCGAGGCCCTGACGGTCGACACGCTCTCGGTCGCGATGGCCGCACATAACTCGGGAGGTCTTGTCGTCGCACAGGTCGAGCGCGTGGCCGATCTGGGAACGCTCAACCCGCGGCAGGTGAAGATCCCCGGCGCGCTCGTCGACTGCATCGTGGTGGCCACGACTCCCGACCACCACATGCAGACCATTGCCACTCCCTACAGTGCGGCGTTCGCTTCCGAGGTTCGTGTTCCGCTGACGTCGCTAGAGGCGATGCCGCTGGATGATCGCAAGATCATTGCTCGTCGCGCGGCGATGGAGCTGCGTCCGAACAGCGTCGTCAATCTTGGGGTCGGCATTCCCGAAGGCGTTGCCGCCGTCGCCGCGGAAGAAAAATGCACCGACCTGATGACGCTCACGGCCGAGCCCGGGGTCATCGGGGGCATCCCGGCGGGCGGCGCGAATTTCGGCGCCGCCACCAATGCGCAGGCAGTCATCGACATGCCGTATCAGTTCGATTTCTACGATGGCGGCGGTCTCGACGCTGCATTTCTTGGATTAGCGGAGGCCGACAAGGAGGGAAATCTCAACGTGTCAAAATTCGGACCGCGTCTCGCCGGTGCCGGCGGTTTCATCAACATCAGTCAGAATGCGAAGAAGATTTATTTTCTCGGCACCTTCACAGCTGGAGACCTCGAAGTCGCGGTAGTGGACGGCAAGTTGTTGATCGAGCGGGATGGTAGGTCCAAGAAGTTCGTCAACGAAGTCGAACATCGTACGTTCTCGGGCGCGTTTGCTGCGCAAAATGACAAAGAAGTCCTCTACATCACCGAGCGCTGCGTATTTCGACTCACGAAAGAAGGGCTCGAGTTGATCGAGATTGCTCCCGGCATCGACATCAAGCGCGACATCCTCAACAGGATGGATTTCGAACCGATCGTGCGTCATCCGCGTGAGATGGACCCTCGCATCTTCAGGGCAGAACCGATGGGGCTCCGCGAAGACATGCTGCGGCTGCCTTTTGACGCGCGTTTCAATTACGATCGCGACCACAATATCCTCTTCATCAACCAATCCGAATTGGTGGTGAAGACGCAGGACGTCATCGAGAGATACAAGGAGCGAATTCGGTCGATCGTCGAACCTCTCGGCCACAAGGTCTATGCCGTTGTCAATTACGACGGGTTCGAACTCGACCGCGACTTCGAGGATGCCTACATCGACGCCGTGAATGAGGTCGGCGATCGCTATTTTCTCGGCGTCACACGCTTTGCAACAAGCGCGTTCATGCGAGCCAAGCTCGGGGATACACTGGAGCAGAGGGGTGTCGCGCCACACATCTATGAATCGGAAGAGGAAGCGAAAGGCGTCGTGAGGGAGACGATTCCGCGCACCTGATTGTCAGCGTTCGGGCGCAT
The DNA here is from genome assembly GCF_054185165.1 of Bradyrhizobium sp. UFLA05-109. NCBI lineage: Bacteria > Pseudomonadati > Pseudomonadota > Alphaproteobacteria > Hyphomicrobiales > Nitrobacteraceae > Bradyrhizobium > Bradyrhizobium sp. UFLA05-109. Next base: position 8,181 of record NZ_JBBIAR010000038.1, read on the forward strand.
CCGCAGCCCCGCTCGAAGACACCGATTCAGGAGGCTGCGATGTCGAAGTGGCGGTGCATCCGGGAAGCGCCCGTCCGCTTTCAGAGCATAGCGGAACATCACCGGAATCTCTGCTCGGCCAGCCCAGTCGCGATTGAACCATGTTAGCGACATCGGCCGAGTGCTCCCGCAAGGGCCTTCAATCCGATTTGCCCCTATCAAAATGCGCGCCACTGCCGATGGAGTTCCCTCAACTGAAGAGACAAGCGGACGCGCCTCGCAACACCGGCTTCAGCCTTGGGGCGACCGGTCACCAGCTTAGGAGCGGGCGAAGCTGCGGCGTCTTTTTGCTGATATGCCCGCTCATGCGGCCGAGAAGCAGATCCAGGTGCTCGATGCCTTCGAAAAGATAAGGTCCCTTGTTCAACATCACACATTCCGCACGAGCCGCCATCGCTGCATCAGTCATCTCGCCGCGCGTGGGCACGCCGGTCTTTAGGTAGCTTTCGAGCACTTGTGTGGCCCAGATCACCGGAACGTGCGCCGCCTCGCCCAGCCAGAGGATTTCCTCCTGCATTTCAGCCAGACGCACGAAGCCGATCTCCACGGCCAGATCGCCGCGCGCGATCATGATCGCGGCGGGCTGCCGTCCGGCCGCCCGGACCAGCATGTCGGGCAGGTTCCTGACCGCGCGCAAGGTCTCGATCTTGAGGACCATCCCCAGCCGGGGCCAGTCTTCGGGGCGCTCCCGCGCGAGCGCCTCCTGCAATTCCGCGACATCCTCATGGCTCTGGACAAACGAGAACTCCACGGCGTCCGCGTGCCGGGCGACGAAGCGCAGCGCGACGCGGTCGTCATCGGTCAGGGCAGGGATGCTGAAGTCGGTGTCAGGAAAGTTGACGCCCTTCTCGGGCTTAAGCTTGTAGCCCTTCTCGTCAGGCCCGGCGGTCACTTCGACGACGACGCCCCAGGGTTCGCGTCGCACGACGGTGGTGTTGAGCTTGCCGTCGTCGATCAAGATGCGATGGCCGGGCTCAGCGGCCCGCAAGGCCTCGGCTAGGGTGCACTCGATCGCCGGCGTCGATCCCGGGGTGCGGCCGAGCTGGCCGGGCAAGGCGATCGCCAGCTCCTCTTTGAGCGCGACACGTTTCAAGCCCTTATCGCTGCGGAATACACCCGTGCGAATCTTCGGACCGGCCAAGTCCATGAAGATTTTCATCCGCCGGCCCGTCCGCTCCCCTGTCCTCTCGACCTGTTCGATCATCCGTGCCCAGGTGTTGTCGTCATCATGAGCACAGTTGATACGGATCGCCTCGACGCCGAGTTCGGCGAGGCGGATCACGAAGGCGGCATTGTCGGCAGCCTCAGAGGGAAGAGTGACCATGAGCCGCACCGGGCTGTGCGGTGACAGCGGTCCGAGGAGTTCCTCGGCACTAGCCGCGATTCGTGCCTCCCCGGCGAAGAATTCCTCTGATGCGACCTGCGTGTATGCTGCGCCGGCCACGGCCGACCGAAGGGTGTTGAGTACGGCGTCGAGCGTAGGCAGGACGCGGCTCTCGGCACGACCGAGCGAGGAGAGGCCGAACTGCATCATCCGTCGCTGCAGCGGGCGGATATCGCGTCGGCGGAAGGCGAGATAATGGGCAAAGTTCAGAGCGCTCGCTGCGAAGTTCTCACGTTCGATCCAGTCGCGCCAGCGGCCGCTGATCTCCCGCCCTTCGCGCTCAACCTCATCGTGCAAGCTCTCGACCTCATGAAGGACGTCGGCAGGTCCCAGTTCGGTCACGATGCATTCCTCCGGGCTTGCTGGATGACATGCGGATAACACCGGCCCGCATGTTGAACTAGGCGGTCCAGCCTTGGTCGAAAGCATCGGCAACGAGTGTCTCGGCACACTTTAGACCCCAAAAAACGGCTCGTCATATTAAGTCCGTCGCGCCGCATTGCACCGCCGCACAAACCTCGTTCGCTTGCGGGGCATAGCGGAAGTTGCCTGGTAGGCATCTCTCGCAGAGGACGAAGCTCGTGACCCATTAGCTGACCAAGAGTACAGCCGCGTCATGGCGACTTTAAGTTACCCGACCAGCTCGCTATGCTGGCTGAGCCGCATGGGGGTCACTGCGTCATGTTCTGGGTGTTTTGGGACAAGATGGTCCGGCGAGTTCGCATCCACCGCTCCGATTGCATAGGGTGTCGAAACGGTCTAGGTGAAGAAAAACGGGTGATCCGCGCCGGACGCGGTGTCACTTATTTCTGGGAACAATTTCCCAACTATGCAGAGGCACGCCAGAGGGCGGACCAACTTAGGCATCAAGGCTTTGCCGTGCTGGGTAGTCGGATCGACTGCGGTCTCTGCCATCCAGAGAAGAAGCCGAGACAGACTTAGTTTTGAAATCCTAATTTTCCTATTGTCGCGTATTGCTTACTGACTAACCGTGCCGCTCTCTTATCTGCGTCCACGACAAGACGGGGACGGAGGAATGATGCTCACCGTGGTGTTAATGGTCTTGTTATTGGACTGGCTACAGTGGCTCGCGTTTGAGGTCATGGCGTTATGTTCCTGGTAAAGGCCACTCGGTTTTGGTGGCCCGTTTGTTGACCGGCAGCGTTCTCCGATGCTCCTTGATTTGGCTCAACGACCCTCGTTGGTTTCGGCCTAGCGTGGGACGATGCGGGAGGGGACGCGCGGGGTGCTCGCCATGTCCGAGGGTGCCGCAGATCGGTTCCGCTGGAAGGCCGAGGAATGCCGCAAATCTGCGAAGCACGCAGACGATCCGATCGATAAGGAAGCTTGGCTACAACTCGCCAGCGAATGGCGGAAGCTGGCCGAAGGTGCCGCGTTACGCCAAGGTGACTGGAGAGCTTTGAGCGATCTGGCGAACCAACTCGACATGCTCATCGAGGACACTGAGGATAAGTGCCCCCGCGTGAGGGATGAGTAGGGCCTCGGGCGGGTAGACTTGAGAGCTGAAGCCGAAAAAGGCGGCGAGCGGCAGAAGAGCGAAGCGGAGGGCGCGCATCGTGCACAAATGCATGTCGGTCTCCATCGGTCCTGGCCGGCGGGCTTGGCTGACCCCTCGGCCACCAGCTGGATCGGACCATTGTTCGATGACAAAACTGCGACATGCACGTAGGGCAGCTAGTCTCCTATAGCCAAACGATGGGCGATCCGGAGGGGTTCTCGCGCGCACAGTGGCGCAGGATGCCGTCCTAGAACAGATCGTTCACTGCCGTTGAGGCCGCAACTCTGATGGTTGAACCGTCAACCGATACGCGATCTCTCGCGAGCCATCGAAGACCTCTAGGATGCGGTTGCAGACCAAACACTGATACTGCCCGGGTTGGCCTTTTCGTGTCTCAAGCTCAATTCGGCGGTAGCCAGCGGAGCAATCCGCGCAGATAACGTCGCTTTTCCTCATCGGAAACTCACCGCAATTTAGGTTGTCGGCCATTCCGGTAGTTAGCTTCAGACCCGGACAGCCGGTAGTATTGAAGCGCAAATCGACCCTCACGGTTCCGCAATGGACCGCCGCAACTAGTGCAAAGCACTTGCTCGCCGTATGTAGGTTCCGCTTCGACGCGAACGACCAAATACTCTGCTGCACAATTTGGACATCGCCGTTTAGCCCTCTTGCCCATCAAATGGTCCTAGCGCGGGGAAACTGGATTTGGACGCCAGTGAGGCTCCTTCCAACTTGGTAAAACGGCACTCCCCACCCAATCATGTCAACATTGTTAACCAAAGCCAAGGATCAGTCGCCGGGTCCTTCCTGTTTGGCTTGATCATCGCAGCCACCTACCGCGATGGCAACTCGGCATCGCTCATGCGCGAGCGCGCTACGAGCTCTCGTCCAGTTCAGCGGTCTGATATGCCCTCACGAAGACGTCGATAACCTTGGCGATGTCGGTCGCCTCGCCCGGCGAGACATAACTGGCGGCCACCGCGTCCGCCACGGCTAACACGAGGCCCGCCAGCATCCGGGACGGTGGTGATCGGCGGCAACGGAGCATCATCGCCTACGGCCGATGATGCGCTAGCCTCGATTCCTGCCGGGCAGGGCGGCAACTTCTCAAAGAACGACAGCACGAAACGGCGCCTGAGCTCGCGGCTGAAAACCGACTTGGCGATGTCTCGACCGATTGTCATGATCGTTTGCATGGGCAGCTCCTGCCGATCGTGGGCGCCTAGCAACTCCCGAATCCGTGGCACTTGCGTGCCCGGTGGAGAAGCTGTCCACAGCATCATAAGCGGTCATTCCGTCTTCCCGCCAGCGGCCACATGAGCAACCAAGGCGTCTGATTGGTGCGTTGATCTATCTCAAACATCCGCACGTACAATCATGACTTCTCCAAGCTTGTTTTTGATCGCCACTCATCACGAGGCTAGAAACATGCGTGACTTTCGCAGTGTGATTGCTTCTGCTTTTTTGGCGATCGCGGCGTGGGCGACTACGGTCAATCCATCGCCAGCAGACACTGGCACCGTGCGAGTTCTCATCGGCACCGCAGGGGTTATCGCGGGCGTTGGTAATGGTAGCGGCACGCTAACGTTCCACGGGAGGACGTACCCGTTCGAGGTTTCCGGTGCGAGTTTTGGAGCCACGCTGGCGCTAACCGTCAGTGAGTATGAAGGGCGAGCCCTGAATTTGCGTACTCCCGGTGATTTAACTGGCAACTATATTGCGATCGGAGCCGGCGGTGCCATCGTGGGAGGAATAGGCGTCGCGCGGCTGCGAAACGCGAAAGGGGTTATCCTGGTGGTTCGCGGCCCCAGGTTGGGTGCGGGGCTCTCGGTTAATTTGGCTCGCGTCACCATTACAATGATGTGACAACAATGCAGGATTTGGGCAGGCGAGCAACAATCGGGCGGGCTTGCTTACGTTCGAGCCTCTTCGCTGGCAACGGATACGGAGGCGATGGCCCAAGAAAAGTTTTCATGAGCCTGTTCACCCGTCTGGTTAAACTGGGAATAGCGCGTCCTACCGCGCTCTCATGTAGAACAGAAGGCGTATTGGCATGACTGATCGGCCGTATAACGTCCTCTTTCTAACCACCGGCAATTCCGCCCGCTCCATCATTGCGGAGGCAATCCTGAACAAGATCGGTGTCGGTAAATTTCGTGGATATAGCGCCGGAAGCCAACCGAAGGGCCAGGTCCACCCCGAAACGCTGCGGCTGCTAGCGAGCCTCGGCCTACGATACCGCCGGACTTCGATCAAAGTCGTCGGCCGAGTTCCTAAAAGATCCGCAGTTTGATTTCGTGCTTACCGTTTGCGATGATGGAGCAAGCAAAGCACCCCGGATCTGGCCCGGTAAGCCAGCGACGGCTCACTGGGGCATCGCTGATCCGGCTGAGACCAAGGGCACTCCGGCTCAGGTCTCGCTGGCCTTCAAGGAAGCGTATCGACTGCTGAACCAGCGGATAAGCATCTTCGCCGCCCTTCCACTCCGCCCCCTCGACCAACTGAGTCTCCGGAGCAAGCTCCAAGAGATTGGCGAGATGGAAGGTGCTACAACGCTGCCGGAACGTTCTTAATGCCGTCGCCGATCTCATGATCATTGTCCATGCCATTGTGAAGCCTGCGGTCGCGAGCGACAGCTCCGCAACGGCAACGGTCCAGCGCACGCTGCTCGAACCGTCCGACCCGCAAATCCCGCCGTGCGCGATCTGGATCGACCTGATCGATCCCACGGTCGAGGAGGATCGGAAAGTTCAAGAGTTCGTCGGGGCGCCCGTACCGACCAAGGCCGACCCCGATTTTACGGAGCCTCCTGAGGCATTTTATTCGGAGAACGGCGTGCACTATCTGCACGCGCTCTTCATCAGCGAACCCGAGGACACGCCCGACGTGACTGGCGTCACCTTCGTCATCGCGCCGACCGCGCTGGTCACCGTGCGCTATCATCCGGTCGAAACGTTTGATCTGTTCTCGCAGAAGCTCTGCAAAGCGCCGGCGCAGGCCCTGTTTCCCGACGTGGTGGCGCTCGGTCTGATCAACACTTCCCTCAACCGAACAGCGAGGGCGCTCAGCAAGTCAGGCGAAAGCCTCGATCGGATTGCGAGCGCGGTCTTCCGGGTCAAAGGTGATAAGAGAAAGCGCAATCAGATTTACTCAGAAACGCTCGATACGCTCGGCCGCGCGGACGAAAAAATCTCGAATCTGCGCGAAAGTATGGTGTCTGTCGAACGCCTTCTGCTCTTTTTGATGTCGGAAGGGCGTCCCGAAAATGCGCCGAAGTCCGTGCGTGAGGCAACAAAGACGGCGTTGCGCGATCTGCAGACGATGGAGCACGACGCGAGCTTCAAGGCGCAAAAAGTGCAGTTCCTGCTGGACTCGACACTCGGCCGTATCAACCTCCTTCAGAACGACATCATCAAGCTGTTTTCGGTGATCGCGGTCATCTTCATGCCGCCGACCGTCATCGCCTCGATCTACGGCATGAACTTCAAGGAGATGCCGGAGCTCGATTGGCACTGGGGCTATCCCCTGGCGATCACGCTGATGGCTTGCTCGGCGATCGGCCCGTATATGCTCTTCCGCTGGAAGAAGTGGCTGTAGTGCTTTGTTCGCTCGGTTGGCGCTCTCTCCTCTGACCCGCCGACGCTCCCCTTGTCTTCTTTTCAGCGGATAGCCGATATAGATGCTCGACTTGACCAATCGGTGGTTGCTCGTGCTGTCCCAACCACAGGATGAAGAGGATCAGCGAGCCGCCTAAGGCAGCCAGAGCTAGCTGCCTCACCCCGTTTGAATGCGCAGTAGGGCCCGCCGTTCCTGCGTTTTCTAGCCGGCGCCGCTTCGGTCACGCGCCTATATTGGAGGGCTGACCGATCCGCAGGACATATAGGATTTGACGAGGCGCGCGCGTGCAGGCGGTCGCTCGTGGACGAAGGCGTGGTGCGTTATTTCGGGGGCCGGGCTGTCGGAAACGGCGGGAAGAAAACGCACCGCCGGCTCTTGTTTTCACCGGTGCGAGGGCAGGGCGTAACCACCCTTTAAAAACCTTAAAGTCTTCAACGCGGTTTTTCGGTTACCACCCCTAGCCTAAGTACTTGAACACTCAAAAAATGTTCAAATTGCCGGGGCGGACCACCTTTCGCCCTTCGGGTTATGCGTGGCGCAGCCACGCCGGGACCAAAGGATGAAGCGTGTCCGGCGGAGCTGGAGCGCAGGGGAAGCGAAAAAGCGACTGGGGCCCGCCGAGCCCTTCATTATCCTCGTCGAGCTAGACATCAGGCAGGAACCCGCCATCGACCGCGATCAACGCTTTCGTGAAATATGAAGCAGTTCACAGTCGTAAATCGACGTCCGGGTTACTCGGGCCAAGAACTCCGGCCGTCGATTTGGGGGGCGATGAGATCGGAAGTGCGGCTGATGACTGACGGGAATCGAAGCTATGAACCAGGAGATCGGAGCGACAGGCTATGTCCTGATCGTCAACAATGATCCGTTGATGCGGCAGACAGTGAGCAGCTATTTTTCCGACCACAATTTCCCGACCAGTTGCTCGTCCGACTGGAGCGAGTTGAACCGCGCCGGAACGCTTCCCAGCTTGATCATCATGGACCAGCCACACGGCCTGCATGACGGGCTGGATCGACTGCGATCCATCCGGTCGAGATCGGATATTCCAGTCATCGTCACCGGCAATTGCGCCGACGAGGTCGATTCTGTCGTCAGCCTCGAACTTGGCGCCGACGACTACATCGTAAGGCCCAGTCCCAGAGAATTGCTCGCACGTGCCCGCGCGATACTGCGACGCCGGGAAATGTCGCGTTCAGCGCAAACCCGTGTGCGGGAAGGCGGCGGCTACAGGTTCAATGGCTGGCGGCTCGAGCGCAATGGCCGACGTCTCGTCGACCCCAACGAAACACCAGTCTCGCTAACCAAAGGCGAGTATGCCTTGTTGCTGGCGTTCCTGGAAGCACCTGAGCGCCCCCTTTCACGCGAGCATATCCTGAATGCGACGCGGGTTCATGAAAATATTTTCGATCGGAGCGTCGATGTTCAGGTCCTGCGGCTGCGGCGCAAGTTGGAGATTGATTCGGATGCACCGCCCATAATCCAGACCGAGCGCGGCGTCGGCTATGTTTTTGCCGTGCCGGTCGAGCGCTTCTGACCAATTCCTCGAGCCGGCCATGTGAGGCCCGATCGGTGCGGGGGCGGGAGGTCTGGGCTGCAAACGCCGTAAGCGGTCGGTCGTCCGGGGCATCGGGACAAATTGCATAGCGCGAGTGAACTGTGCGCGGCACGCAGGCTCATTACGCTCACTATCATTCTCAAATTTCTTCAATCCGCGAAGAGCAACCGGTAGACCGATTTGAACCGAAAGGATTGCTTGCCAGCCAGTGCCGTGGCTTCAAACTCGGCACCATCATCCGAATAGGTTCCCGTAAATCCAATGGTAAGAACCTTTCGTGCCCATGGATACCTAAGAGAAATAGGCGAATGCTCTCGGCTCGTCATTTCGCCTTTCCACTTGCCGTCAGAACAAGTGTAGCTTCCGACGGTATAGTAAAATCCACCGCCCCCACGCATCGTGCCATCGCGCAGCACCATGACATGTCGGTTATAGGCGTCCACGCCGTCCAGAAACGTTGTCTCAGCTAGATAAAGTCCGCTCCTAATCATGTTCGATGCCACGCAATCGAGAGCATCATCTGGGGCCGCGCAGACAAGATTGCGCGTCTCCTTCAGCGGCTTTACAAGCCAGCGAAAACTGCTCCAAGGCATTAGAGGTTTTGCATACCGACTGTCGGAACAAGTACGACGGCTAACGCCTGCAGCTGGAGCGCGATGGCGACCGCATTCGTGCCGCCTAGAACGGCTCTTGTTATTTCCGCTCGGGCCGCCAGTTTGACGGTTGAACCGTCAATCGATACCCGATCTCTCGCGAACCGTCGAAGACTTCTAGGATACGATGACAAACTAAGCACCGGTACTGCCCGGGTTGGCCCTTTCGCGTTTCAAGTTCAATTCGGCGGTAGCCCGCGAAGCATTCGGGGCAGGTAACGTCGCCTTTCTTCATAAGAGCTCAGCGCAATTTAGGTTGTCGACCATTTCGATAGTTGGCTTCGGACCGACGGAAGTATTTAAGCGCAAATCTGCCCTCGCGGTTCTGTAACGGACCGCCGCAACTCGTGCAAAGCAGTTGCATGTCGTGTCTAGCCGACGCTTTGACGCGAACTATCAAATATTCTGCTGCACAATTGCAGCGCGCGCCGTTCTCGTTCCGGCTCGAATTGTTGGCGGCATCCTGCCCGGCCTGATGTTGGCAGGTGGCGGTTTGCTCGTCTGGTGGCGACGGAAGCAGAGGGCTGCTGCGGCGGCATAGCCGATATCTCTCACAGAACACCACGCCGTCGCGGGTAAGTGCCCCCGCGGCGTCGATGCTTCACCACAGAGGGCCAATTGGCCGATAGGAGAGGAAAGCAATGAAATCGTTTGTTGGAATGATGCTGGGTACGGCGATCTTGGTGGGCCTAAGCCCTTCTGCTTCGGCCGCACAGAGCGCCGCGCCGAGCTACACGGCCGACCCGAGCGTCTACAAGGTGATCTTCGAGGACGCGAACTTCCGTGTGATCGAGGTGGATCGCAAGAAAGGCGTGTTCGATAAACTGCACTCCCACCTATTGCCGGGGATCGTCTACAATATCACCGACTGCAAGACCAAGCTCGCCTCGCCCGATGGCAAGTCGGACGTGCGAGACACAAAGGCAGGCACGGTACAGGCCACGCCGGTGACGCCCGGACATACGGCCGAGAACGTCGGCACCGGAGACTGCAAGCAGATCTTGGTGGAAAAGAAGTAGCCACTTCGGAGGGGCATCGACCAGCTAAGGCGCAGACAATGAGCCGCCGGGCACGCGTCCGGCGGCTCTATCGTTAGGATGTGACTCACCACGGCTAGCCCGGCTGCGATGCGGATAGAGGACCGTCGGATGTCTCTTCATGGCCCGTCGCGTCATTTCGCGGCGATGCGGAATATGGTCGCCTATTGGGGGCATAGGGACAGTGAGCATAGATGCGGTCGCTGCTGGCTTCCTCGGGAGAATTAGGAACGCCGCTTATGGTCTTTTGTTTAGCCAGAATGAAAAGGCCCGTGAATTTATCACGCGAGCTACGGCGCGTCGTGGGTGTGCAGAAGGGGCCGGCGACTGGGACGGCCTTACCTTCGTCCCTCCCGAGGGCGGCCAGCCTATCCAGTTGGCCGGCTAAACCCTCAAAGCTTCTAGCGATGTTCTTCAGGGCGGATTCGCGATTCTTTGAAATGCCGTCCGCCGCGGAGAGTTTTTTGTACTGGTCGGCTAATTCTTTACACTGCGCAGTAGTCATCATCGGCACGCTCCCCCCGGTGCGATAGGGGCTCAAAATGCCAGCCCCCGCAGCGCTCTTGTCACGAACTGATCACTGAAGTCCCAGTGGCCCTTACTTTGCAATGGTCATGCCAGAGCTTCGTGACAGGCCCGCCGGTTCACGCTGACGGGGCCTATCGCCTCGTATTCGAAGGCGACGCCGTTCGGCGTCGTTAAGTCGAGCTTTGGGCAAGCTCTAGTGTACCTGCCCCGCTCCATCGCTGGGGCCTGGGGGGCTGAACAGCGATGGAGCGGGAGTCGACGAGCTTCGATCGGACCAGCGCGGACATCGACCGAGGTCCCCGACGCTTGAAAATGCGATTGCGATTCGAGCCTCTTGACGGCTGGTGCATGGCATCATTCGTCTGCCCTCTGAATTCTACCGAGTGTTGCAGCCGAGCAATTCCCAAAGTCACATTACTGCCGCAGCATAGACACTAGTCGGTCACGATTCGACCGGCGCGGACTGGTTAGGCCCGGCAAACGTTTCGGCGGGGGCAGTGTGCCGGGCCGCCGATCGATAGGCCCCGGTCTCGTGCAGCTCCAGCCAGCCACGGTCGACCGAAAGCGGTTTCGCTTACGATCGATCGCAAGCTGATCGAGATCGCCGCCGGTATCGAGCCGATGCGGGACGGCCGCATCTACATCGAGCTGGTGAACGCGGCCTTCATGCGCCAGCGCGGCGGAGTGGGCCGGAGTACGGCGCAGGAAGAGCTACCTGGCCCGTGACGCAGAGCACAGTCTCGGATCAGCCGGACCAATACGCTGGGCCATCTCAGCGAGTGTAGGTATCGCGCAATGAACTTCTCAGCTTCTTTGGTAGAACGCACCATTGTTGCGGTCGCTTATTTCTTCGACCGTGCGATTTCTGGCGCTTGGGAATCGGTTTGTCGTTCCGCGCTCGGATATAAGCGGCAGCTACCCCCGCCCGAGGAGGATTACGGCGGTGGTGACATTTGCTCGTTGGAGGAGACACGTTCTACGGAGGACGATCAACCGCTCGAATAGAGAGAGCCGGCATCGCGCCGCGTCAGCAGCTTGCGGCCGGCTACCTCTATCGGATCGTCGAAAGACCGCCCCCAGCCCTGGTCAGCCACAGCTCTAATTTCCGACAGTCAACAGTGACCAGATCACTCGCACTATCAAACGCGGGCCGCCATCTCTCGACGGTCGGCCCCTAACCGTGCGGGTACGCAGGTCGAGCATCAGACCATCCCGCCCGGCTGCAAGAGACGTTCCCGGAATGGCAGTTGCGCGACAACACGAATCCGAAATTTACGTAAGTGATGAAGGTTAAGGACGCGCACGGCCGCGTGTCTCTGCACCCTATGTTGGTAAATGACCGCGGCGCTTTGTCGTCCACAGTGTCAATCGTGACACACAACACCGGCTCGATTCATCGTAGGCTTTCCTCTTCATGGGCGCGTTTCCTCCCTAGCCTAAAGCCCGTCGCCAATGGCGGGCTTCCTTCGCACCTTTAAGGACGGCGGATCAAAAGGTTGGTCCGTTTCATGCTTTGCCAAGCTGCCAACGGAGGGCGGGCATGATCGCTGAACACTTCTTTGTCTGGGCCGCGCTGTTGGGCGTTTTCGCTTTCTTGGCGTTCCATTCGGCTGGGCGGAGGCGCGGGTAACGCTTGCTGAGTTTGGTTGCAGTTGCCACGAGCCTTTCTACGCAGTGAGGGTCGCCTCAGTTGGCGGCCGCAGCCTTCAAGAGCCGCACATAGGTCCCGCTCTCGTGCAGCTCGGGCCAGCTGCGCTCAACTGCCATCTTGATGCCGGCGCCGAACTCCACGCCGGTGGCCTTCAGCGTAGAGGAACGGCGCGTTGATTTTCTCGATGTGAATCCGGCCGTCTTGCACAGGCTCGATGCTGGCGGCGATCTCGACGAGCTTGCGCGCTGCGGTTTCCGGGTTGGCGAAGGGACGTTCGGCGGTGAGCTAGCGATTCGGGCGGGCTCCCATACGAGAGAAGCCCCCGCCGATGCGCTCGACGGGGGCTGTGCAGGTGGATGACGCGAGGCTCTGGCCGGAGGGGGAGGTGTCGCATCAAGGACCCGCAGCAGCAGACTACAGGTGAAAGAGCGGCCAGAATGTAATGCAGGTCACTTAAAGCTTCGCTCGCGGAATTGATGGTCGTGACGCTGGCGCAACCGGATGCAGAGACAGTGCTGGACGGACGCGCCTTTTGCCTCAACGAGCACCGGACCGCTTCATCAGCTTCGACAACTTCGCCACTGGGGTGCGGGCTTTGGAATGTGCCTTGAGCAGTTTGACGTCGTCCTTGGTGAGGTGGGCTCTCGACTTCCTTATCCGCAATGGTCTCGGAATGAGCCAATGAGCGGTATCGCAGCCGACGTAGTCGCGCTTGCTCTTATATCTCGAGCGCGTCGGCTTGGGCGTGGTGGGCCGCCAGGCTTTCCCTAGCGGCCCGATTGCTTAAAGCCCAATTCCCACACAGCAGCAAATTTGGCTCGGCAGAAAATAGATCAGGACCACTCGAAAAATTCCCGGGTTCGGTACCAAACGCCGATCGCGCAGGAGGCGCAACCGCCAGCGGCTCGCGATACATTGCCGACGGTTAAGGCGGTGAACGACAAGGCCCGCCAAAGCGTGAACCAGCGGGCCTCGGCACTCCCGGCATCCTTAAGAGAAAGCTCAGCCAAATGTAAGGACGGCTTAAGGACTTCCGCCCACGGCCGGCACTAGCATCGCCATGGTGATCTTGTGAGCACCGCCACCGCGCCAACATGTCTTTCATCACGTCTCATTTTCTGCGCTGTGGCGGCTCGCCGCGTCCGGCCCGCCCTGAATGCGCATCGGAGCTGACCGAAGATTTCGAGAAATGGAGTCGTATCATGTTTTATCGATTATCGGGCGTCGCACTTGCCACTCTCATACTGGGCACCATCGACGTTGTCGCAGTGGACCTGCCGGTTTATGAAATCGCGGGCCTCCCGATCACACCGCATCAATTGATGGTGCTGGGACCGGCTGGCGCGGAGCAGGACCACTTGCCTTTCATACAGACGATGGCGGGAATGCCAGCGTCGCCGCATCAGATCGCGGTCCTCACGCCGCGTCCGGCGCAGATCGGGCAGCAAGCTTACAACAAGCGGTGAGCGCGCTGCATTCCGGAATCTGGCGACGGCTTTCCGCAGTTCAAGGCACGCATGATGCCAATCCGGGCGAGCATCGTCGGGCCGCCTTGCTCGGCCACCAGGATCAGGGCTTCCATCGGCGGCCTGCCATTCCGGCGCGTCATGCGCGGCCTTGGGAAGCTTAGCGATGTACTCGCCGGCATCACGCAGCGTGACCTGCTTGCGGCCGTCCGGTTTCCCCTATCTGCGCTGAACCGGAATGCCGGCTACGATTTCGCTTCGAACACAGACCAACTTGATCCGGGCATCACGATCAAGCTCAAGCTCTTGTCCTTCCGGACTCTGAGCCAGGTAAGCTTGGGCCTGCATGAAGCAGGTGGCCGGGCTGCCAAACTCAGTCGGCACCCGTATGATCGTGCTCGCATTGTAGCGCGTGCAGTCATCGGGATGCGGCGCAATCGAAGCGGAGCATATGAGGATGAGGGCGGTAAGCATAGCCTCGTCCGAAAATCGTTGGTGATGGTCAAATACACTTCAGTAGTAACTTCAAAACGAGATAGAACCATTGTATTGCATGTTTTTCCCGGAACGCAAGATTTGCGTGAGACCCATCTGAGCTAGCGGCTTCTGTCTTCAGGAGCCTCACGTAGGTCCCGCTCTCGCAGGCTTGCCATAATGAGCAGTCCGGGTGGTCTAATCAAAACTTACCGGCTTCGTTGTCGTCGCTGATACATTCTGTTTCGCCATCACTTCGAGCATTGCTTCGAAAATGATGATCGGCAAGTAAATCACAAGCATAACTTTAACCTCCATGGTTTCTACAACCGGCTTTCAGGGCATGTTGCCCCTCCTGGAATCCCAACTAGGTGCAGGCGATTGATATCGTGACCACCGATACGTCAATTGCGAGATACCGCCAGCAGGTCACGCCCGGTTCGATCAGGAGCGCATTGCATCGATCGCATGACAAAACCGCTACGCTCGCGGCGACGAGCAAGACGAAAAAGTAGCGACCACGTCCATGCTCAGAGTGAATGCGCCGATTCATGCACAGTCAAAAGCGATCGTGCTGGACCCAACAGTTTCAGCTCTGGCTGAGGATTCGCGGCAACAAATGCGCTCAGTATCGGCCCTATCGGCCGAATGCCGACAGGAGCAGCAGGCCAACAGCACACGCAGCCATAAGGAGTAAGTAGAGGCCCACGAGTATCCTCCCACTCTCACATGGTCGGAGATTAAATGCCGATTTTCGGCTTTCAAACGTTAATTTGCCAGTTTTTCCCCAATGCAAATAAAGCCGTTGCATGAAAGGACCAGCTAAAGCGCTCATGCTGGCTGGCCTTTGCCTGCAACGTTCTTCGGAATGCGGACCGTATTCGAGGTGGCGCAACCGCCAACGGCTGGCTGCGCACGCCCGCAGGCTGAGGCGGTGAACCTGAGGCCCGCGGTCTCTATTCCGTCGACAGTGTTGCATCCTAGCTCTAGCGCGCAGCCATATTGTCGCCATGATTGGTTCCATCCGGTCGGATCGGCCAGCGCGCTGGCATGGCTAGGCTCGGCACATCTTCGGCGGGGGCGGTGCCGGGCCGCCAGCTTTGTTCACGGCCTGTGGACAAACAGAGCGTAACTTAGATTAGTTCGCGCTGCCGAGCGCTGATGCCAGTCCGACAAAAAGCAGGACAACACAGAGCTGAGAAACGATGCCAAGTGGCCAGCCCAGCTTTCGCTTCGTGTGAATCCAAGCGTGAAACCGCTGCAGTGATCGAAGCGGTTCCTTCGGATATAGCTTGCTCACCATTCGCATGGGGTCCGGCAATAGTGCCCCCAATGCGCCCGCGAGCACAGCTGGCCCTGCACCGTAGAGCCAGAGCACGGTGCCCAGGCCGATGCCAACATCTACCGTAAGCAACCCGAGATCCTTGACTAACAGCCAGTTGAGGGTCAGCGCCGACTTGGCGCTTCGTCGACCCCTAATCATTACCTTGCTGGCGGGTGCGGTCGATCTCGCTGACCAACTCCGAGAGCGTCATGTTGCGCAGGCTGGAAATCTCCTTCAGACGAGTGAAGCGGATAGTCGACATGCGGGATCGCATCCATCGCAAAATGACTGGCCACACCGATCACGAAGGCAACTACCGGATAATCCGGTATCAAGCTCGCCAATGCGGCACCGACGATGGCGTGTGTTGAGAGGATCATAGTTATTCCCTGAATGCCACGACAAGGGCAACTGCCACCGCGGCCGGGCACCAATGCACCGCTGCAGTTCCTCATCGCTGAGAACGCGATTCGCGGGCATTGCTGCCAATCTGCTCGGTGCCGATACTTTCTACCGAGGCTGTATCCCCGCGGCGAGGTTTTTAAAATAGCCGAGAATCAATCCAAGCGACACGCCACAGCAACAGCCTCGAAAGCTTCCGACAGCGCGAAATTGTCATTTGAAATCTATGGGACCGATTGGCTGCGATCTGTCGGAATTGCGCTTAGAAAAGCAGTTCGATTCCCTTCATGTTTTCGAGCACACCCGCAATCGCAGTGATCAGGGATCGAGTCTCACCGTCGTCGCGAGAAGACAGTTTGCGTCTCGTATAATTCGCAAGCAGTTCAAGGATGGCTGTCTTTCCATCGCCTACATCATGGTCCGGGATCAGAGCAGCGCGGAGGCCGCGGTGTGGCCCGCTGTGCGTTCTTCCGGACCGGAGAAGCGCCCCGACCACGCATTAGCCGCGCTCGTATTGATCGATCGCCGCAAATCCTGTTCCTGACATTGGACGGTCACCGGCGAACATACGCTTTGGTATTATTACGCTTTTTCCACTTCGCGGCTGCTGCGATAGGGCACATGCACCATGTCGCATTTGGTCATCGCCTTGAACAGCTCCGCCGACATGTGCACGGAGGTTCCGTTGCCGGAGGACGCATAGGAGATCTGGCCGGGATTGGCCTTGCAGTAGTCGATGAACTCCTGGACGGTCTTCACCGGCATCGCATTGGAGACGACCAGCATGTTGGTGAGCTGCATGATGCTCGCGACCGGCGTCGTGTCGCGCAGGAAGTCGAACGGCAGCTTCTTGTACAGCGAGGTCGAGATCGCGTTGTTGGGCGCGACGAACAGCAGCGTATAGCCGTCGGGTGCAGAATTGATCGCCGCGGCGGCCGCGATATTGCCGCCGCTTCCGGTGCGGTTCTCCACGATGAACTGCTGGCCGAAACGATCCGACAGCCACTGCGCCATGATCCGCGCCACGATGTCCACGGGGCCGCCCGCGGCGAAGCCGATCAGCCAGTGCACCGGGCGGTTCGGGTAGTCGGCGGCGGAGGCGGGGGGTGAAACGCCGGCGAGGGCGGAAAGAAGAGCGAGACCGAAAAAACCGCGACGCAAGACTCCCGACATGACGCCTCCCATAACTTTATTGTTGTTGCCGCCATGCTTCCATAAAATCGTGCGGTTGCCTACATCGTCACAAGTCTAGTGTTGCCGCAGTGCGCCGAGGAGCCCTCATGAAACTTCGTTCGCTGATCATGCTGGGCATGGTGCTGCTTGCAGGCGCAGCCTCGGCCCAAAACCAAGAAAACGGAGACAAGGCCATTTCAAAAACGACGATCAGCCTCGGCACCGCAACCCCCGGCGGCGGCTTCCCGCTCTATGGCAACGCCTTCGCCGACGTGATGAACGCGGCCGATCCTGCGCTCGCGATTGCCCCGCGCAACACCAAGGGCAGCAACGAGAACATTCCGCTGCTCGAGAAGGGCGAGCTCGACCTCGCTTTGGTCGCGGGCGAGCCGGCCTACGAGGCCTTCGCCGGCATCGGTCGCGCGAAGGTAGCGCTGAAAATTCTCGCGGCGATCTATTCCAATCCCGGCATGTTCGTGGTGCGGGCGGATAGCCCGTACAAGACCATCCGCGACCTCGTCGGCCAGCCGGTGGCGTTCGGCGCGAAGGGCTCGGGCCTGCCGATCCTGTCGCGGTACGTGCTCGACGGCCTCGGCCTCAAGCAGGACGAGGACTTCAAGGCGATCTATCTCGACCGCGCCGGCGACGGTCCCGCGATGGTGGAAGACGGCCGGGTCGCTGCGCTCTGGGGCGCCGGCATCGGCTGGCCCGGCTTTGCCGCGGTCGCATCAAGCGCATCCGGCGCGCGCTTCATTGCGCCCGATGCCGACGAGATCGCGCGCATCCGCGCAAAACACTCCTTCCTCAAGCCGCTGACGGTGCCGGCCGGTTCCTATCCGAAGCAGGCCGAGGCGATCGCCTCGCTCGGCTCATGGAGCTTCGTGCTCACGCGCGAGGACCTGCCCGACGACGTCGCCTATCGCCTGGCGAAGACGTTGCACGGCGTCGAGGCCGTGTTCTGCAAGAAGCTCGCGCAGGCCTGCGAGACCACGGCCGCGAACACCGTCGCGGCCGCCCCGAAGCCGGAATTGATTCATCCCGGCGTGATGAAATATTTCCGCGAGATCGGCGTGGTGAAGTGACGGTCGCTCAAGGCGACCGTCATTCCGGGGCGCGCAAAAGCGCGAGCCCGGAATCTCGAGATTGCGGGTTCGCTACTACGCGGTCACTTCTTCACCAGCGCGCAGGCCGGATCGGGCGGGCCGAACGCCTGGTCGCCGGAGATCGTCGCGAGGATCTTGTAATAGTCCCAGGGATATTTGCTTTCCTCGGGTGACTTGACCTGCACCAGCCAGAGGTCGTGCACCATCAGATTGTCCTCGCGCAGCTTGCCGTTGCGGGCGAAGAAGTCCTCGATCGGTTTCTCGCGCATCTTCGCCGCGACCTTGAGCGGATCGTCGGTGCCGGTTTCCTTGATGGCGTTGAGATAGTGCATCACGGACGAATAGACGCCGGCCTGCCACATCGTTGGCATCCGGTTCATCTTGGCGAAATAGCGCTTGGCCCATTCGCGGGTCTTGTCGTCCATGTCCCAATAGAACGAGGTCGTCAGCAACAGGCCCTGTGCGGCCTGAAGGCCGAGGCCGTGGATGTCGGTGATCAGCGCGAGCAGCGCCGCCATCTGCTGGCCGCCTTTGAACACGCCGAACTCCGCACCGGTCTTGATCTCGTTCATGTTGTTCGGGGGGCCGGCGGCAATGCCGATGATCTTGGCCTTCGAGGCCTGCGCCTGCAGCACGAAGGAGGAGAGGTCGGGCGTCGCCAAGGGCGGTCGCACCGAGCCGAGCACCTTGCCGCCATTGGCGGTCACGACCGCGGAGGCATCGCGCTCCAGCGAGTGTCCGAAAGCGTAGTCGTCGGTGATGAAGAACCAGCTGTCGCCGCCGCGCTTGACCACCGCCTGCGCGGTGCCGACCGCGAGCGCGCGGGTGTCGAATACCCACTGGATCGCATAGGGCGAGCAGAATTTGCCGTGGAAGTCGGCCGTGCCCGTCGAGTGGGTGATGAACAGCTTCTTCTTCTCGTTGGCGATGTTCTGCACCGCCAGTCCCACCGCCGACACCGGCACGTCGACGATGAGGTCGACCTGGTCGACATCGTACCAGCGCCGTGCCAGCGCGGCGCCGATATCGGGCTTGAGCTGATGGTCGCCGACCACCACGCTGATCGGCTTGCCGAGCACGGTGCCGCCGAAATCGTCGATCGCCATCTGCGCCGCCGTCACCGAGCCCTGGCCGGTCGGCGTCGAGGCCGGTCCGTTCATGTCGGTGAGCACGCCGATCTTGACGACGTCGTCGGACACCTGCGCGAAAGCGGCGCCCGACAGCAGCGCCACCGCCGCGACCGCGGCCACGACGGACAGTCCTGTTCTGCCTGGAGTCACGCTATTCCTCCCCTCATGCGGCTCGTTGGCCGCTGTTTCCTCGATCGCGGCCGGGTATGGCCCGGCTGAATTGGTTTCTTTTGCAACTATTTGGGGCCGGGCGTCAACGCGCATCAGGCGGCGAAGCGGATCTGCCCGGCCGCTGAGGGATCGTAGCCGGTCAGCTCCTCGGCATGCTGGCGCAGCTTCTTCTCGTTGAGGAACCGGATCAGCGCCTGCATCGGCGGGCGGAAATAGCTGCGTTGCCGCATCGCGAGATCAAAATTTTCCCAGAGCAGCGAGACGAAATCGAGGCCGGCCGACCTTGCCGCCGAGCGCGTTGCGACGCCGCAATCGGCATGGCCGGCGCGGATCGTGGCGGCGAGGTCGGGTCCAGTGAGGCTCGGTCCGTCCAGCCGGCGCAGATCCCGAAAGGAGGCGCCTGCGCGCTTGAGCAGCACGTCGAGCAGCATCTGCGCGCCTGCGCCCTCTTGTCGCAGCGCCATGCTGGCCCCGAGCGCGAGCACGTCCGGCAGGCTGCGCAGCCCCTTTGGGTTGCCTGGCGGGACCAGCAGGCCCTGCTCGCGGCGCACCAAGCCGACCAGCACCGCATCGTGCAGGTCCGGGGCGGTGCGCAAGGCTGCGGCATTGGCGTCGTTGGCGAAATTATCCGAGCTGTCGAGGCTGTGAAAATGCAGCGCCGCCGCCATCACCTCGTCGCGCTGCAGCCGTTCCAGCCCCCGTGCCGTGCCTTCGTTGAGCGAAGCGAGGCCGGAGCCGGATTCTCGCAGGCTCCATTCCAACAGGCTGTCCTGACTGCCGCCGACGATCGGCGGCGGCTCGGTGGCCCGCATGCCGGCCGGACGCGCCAGGCCCGACAGCACCCATAAATCGAGTTCGTGGCGCGGGAACAACCACTTGCCCGTCACCTTGCTACAGGGGATGGCCCCGTTGGTGACGAGCTCATAAAGCTTGCGCTCCCCCAGCCTGAGGTAGTCCGCCGCCTCACTCGTCGTCAGGAATTCCATTCTGCATTCCTATGCATATCTTTGTCTACTTTTTGGCATTTGACGCAGCCCGGAATTTTTGCAGTTCAATGTCATCCTATGGGAACCATGCCCGATCATCTCAGTGCTTTGCAACTCATCCTCAGCGGCGATCCTGCGTTGTTGGCGATCGTAAGGCTCTCACTTGGTGTGAGCCTTGCGGCGGTCGCGCTGGCGTCAGCAATCGGTATGCCGCTCGGTGCGTTGCTGGCGCTGACGCATTTTCCGGGACGCGCCGTGCTGGTCGTGCTGCTCAACGCGATGATGGGCCTCCCGCCGGTCGTGGTCGGGCTTGCGCTCTATCTGCTGCTGTCGCGCGCGGGGCCACTCGGCGAGCTCGGCATCCTCTTCACGCCGGCGGCGATGGTGATCGCGCAGACGGTGCTGATCGTGCCGATCATCGCCGCGCTGACCCGGCAGACTGTGGAGGATCTCTGGGTCGAGTATCGCGATGAGCTTCGCGCCATGAATGTCGGCCCGGTCGGCCGCATGACGACGCTGCTGTGGGATGCGCGCTTCAGCCTGCTTACGGCGCTGCTGGCCGGCTTCGGCCGCGCTGCGGCGGAGGTCGGCGCGGTCATGATCGTCGGCGGCAATATCGACGGCTTTACCCGCACCATGACGACCACCGTTGCGCTCGAGACTTCCAAAGGCAATCTGCCGCTGGCAATGGGCCTCGGCGCCATTCTGATCGTCATCGTGCTCGCCATCAATGCGGCCGCCTGGGGTACGCGCGTCTGGTCGCAACGGGTGATGGGGTGACCATGCGGGCGCCGGTCAGCGATCTTCCCGTGGTGCTCCATGACGTCATGCTACAGAGGGGCGCGGCCGCGATTCTCGATCGCATCAGCCTCACGATCACGCTGGGTGCGCCGACTCTGCTGGTCGGTCCCAACGGCTCCGGCAAGACCAGCCTTTTGCGGCTGTGCATGGGACTTGTGGCGCCGACGAGTGGCCGCATCAGCTGGGGCGGCCGCAGCGATCCGGCGCCGACGCGCCGCGCCTTCGTGTTCCAGCGCCCGGTGATGTTGCGGCGCACCGCTTTGGCCAACGTCACCTACGCCCTGGCGCAGGCCGGCGCGCCGCACGCGCACCGGACGATGCGCGCGGCGGCGCTGCTGCAGCGGGTCGGCCTTGCCGATCTCGCGCACCGTCCGGCGCGGCTTCTCTCCGGTGGCGAGCAGCAGCGGCTCGCGCTGGCTAGGGCGCTCGCGCGCGATCCCGAGCTTCTCCTGCTGGACGAGCCGACCGCCAATCTCGATCCTGCCGCGACGCGCGCGGTGGAAGAGATCGTCACGAGCGCGGCGCAATCCGGCATCAAGATCGTGATGGCCTCGCACGATCTCGGCCAGGTGCGGCGGCTTGCGGGCGAGGTGGTCTTCCTCGCGCGCGGGACGCTGTGCGAGCGCGCGCGGACGAGTGAATTTCTGGACCATCCGTCGACGCCGGAAGCGCAGGCCTTCCTGCGCGGAGATCTCGTGATTTGAAGTGGAGTTTTCTGATGGCCTCTCGCCGCCCGTTCCTTGCGCTCGCGATGTTGCTGGGCACCGCCTTGGTCTGTTCGACTTCGTCGGCCGAGGATCGCTCGATCGTCCTGGCCTCGACGACGTCGACGCAGGACTCCGGTCTGTTCGGCTACCTATTGCCGATGTTCAAGGCCAAGACCGGCATCGACGTGAAGGTGATCGCGCAAGGTACCGGACAGGCACTCGACACCGCGCGCCGCGGTGATGCCGATGTCGTATTCGTGCATGCGAAACCGCAGGAAGAGAGATTCGTTGCCGACGGATTTGGCGTGAAGCGTTTTGACGTGATGTACAACGACTTCGTGCTGATCGGGCCGAAGAGCGATCCCGCCGGCGTCAAGGGCAAGGACATCGCGACCGCGCTGAAGGCGATCGAGGCGAAGGGCGCGCCGTTCGTTTCGCGCGGCGACCGCTCCGGCACCCATGCAGCCGAGCTCGCGCTCTGGATCATCGCCGGCATCGATATCGCGAGCGCCAAGGGCGCCTGGTATCGCGAGATCGGGCAAGGCATGGGCGCGGCGCTCAACACCGCAAGTGCGATGAATGCCTATGTGCTCTCCGATCGTGGCACTTGGATCTCGTTCAAGAACCGCGGCGATCTCGATATCGTCGTCGAGGGCGACAAGCGGCTGTTCAACCAATATGGCGTGATGCTGGTGAATCCCGAAAAGTATCCGTCGGTGAAGAAAGAGTTGGGGCAGACCTTCATCGACTGGCTGATCTCGCCGGACGGCCAGGCCGCAATCGCCGGCTACAAGGTCGACGGCCAGCAGCTGTTCTTTCCGGATGCTACCAGGAAGCCTGAATAGGCGAGTTGCCAAACCGAGCGCTGCGTGGTCCATCTGAGGGATGACCCAGCGCCTGCCGCCGTCGCTCACGCCTCTCGATTTTGTCCTCGCTGCGCTGCTGCGCGGCGTTGAGCCGGTTGCGCCGGTCAATTTGCCGCTCACCGAAGTGCTCGGCTGCGTCGCGGCCGGGATGTCGCCGCTTGGCGCTTATCCGCCGCACGATATCGCTGCCACGGACGGCTGGGCGTTGCGCGCCGGCGATCTCGTCGGCGCGTCCTCTTACTCGCCGCTGCCATTGACAGCGCCTCCAGCTTGGGTCGAGGCCGGCGATGCGATGCCTGAGGGATGCGACTGCGTGCTCGATGCCGATGTGCTCGACACTGTGGGGCCGATCAGCCAGGTGCTGGCGGAAGGCCTGCCGGGGCAGGGCGTGCGGCGCGGGGGCAGCGACGTGGCCGCCGGCACCTCGATCGTCACGGAGGGCATGCCTGTTCGTACCGGCGATCTGCTGCTGGCGCGAGCGGCAGCCGTGGAGACGTTGAGCGTGCGACGTCCGCGGCTGCACGTGGTCAACACGCATGGTGGCAAGACCGCTGCGCTGCTTGTTGTGGACCTGGCGCGAGCCGCGGGTGCCGAAGTGACCGTGGCTGACGCAGTTGGACGCGATGCGGCGTCGATCGCGAACGCGCTCGACGTCTCGGCCTGCGACTTGCTGCTGACCGTCGGCGGCACCGGTGTCGGTCGCCGCGATGCCGCCGTCACCGCGCTGGCCGATTCCGGCGAGGTCCTGGCCCACGGCATTGCGATGCAGCCGGGACGTACGGCGGCGATCGGAAAGCTCAGATCAGTTCCCGTCATAGCGCTGCCGGGTGCGCCGGATCAGGCATTTGCGGTTTGGCTCGCGTTGGTCCGACCGGTGCTGGATCATCTATCGGTGCGGGTTTCGCGCAAATCCGCCACCTTGCCGCTCGTCCGCAAGATCGCATCAAACGTCGGACTGGCGGAGATCGCGCTGCTGGCCGAGGAACAAGGCGGCTGGCTACCGCTTGCGGTCGGTGAGCTGGCCTTGCAGTCGATCGCCGGTGCCGATGCATGGCTGCTCGTCCCCGGCGACAGAGAAGGCTTCGCGGCGGGCGCGCCGGTCGATGCCTATCTGATGCGGGAATGATATGGGTTCCGGCATGAACAGGATTCCGCAGCCGAACGACCGCAGTCCGGTCGATCAGGAACAGTTTCTCAAGATCCTCTCCCGCGAGGAGGCGCTGGCGCGCTTTGAGGCCGCGTTGTTCCCCCGCGCGCTGCCGAGCGAGATCCGCACACTTGCGGCTGCGCTCGGAAGCGCGCTGGCCGAAGACGTCTTTGCGCCGATCGACGTGCCGCCCTTCGACCGCTCTAATGTCGACGGCTTTGCCATCCGCTCCGCAGATCTTGCCGCAGGCAGCGAAGCCGCGCCTGTCCGTCTCGCCCTGAATGGCGAGATCATCGCCTGCGGCACCGCGCCGGTCCTTCAGGTCGCCTCCGGTACGGCGACGGCAATCGCAACCGGCGGCCCGCTGCCGCGCGGCGCCGATGCGGTGGTCATGGTCGAGCACACCCAGCCGGCAGGGAACGCCGCGATCGAGGTCCGCCGCGCGGCTTCGCCGGGCCAGTTCGTGTCCTATGCCGGCTCGGACATCGCGCGTGGCGAAGCTCTGCTGCGCAGTGGCACGATCATCGGCTCGCGCGAGATCGGAATGTTAGCTGCCTGTGGCATGGCCGAGGTCAGGGTCGTGCGCAAGCCGCGCGTTGCGGTCGTCTCGACCGGCGACGAACTGGTGCAGCCCGGCGAAGTGCTCGCGCCTGCGGCGATCTACGACACCAATGGCGCGATCGTTACTGCCGCGATCGACGAGAACGGCGGCGCGGCGCATTTCGTCGGCGCCATTCCGGACGACGAGGCCGAGCTCGAGACGGCGATGCGCACGGCGCTGGTGGAGGCCGACATGCTGGTGCTGTCGGGCGGCACGTCGAAAGGCGCGGGTGACGTGTCCCATCGCATCATCGGACGCCTCGGCCAGCCTGGCATCATCGCCCATGGCGTTGCGCTGAAGCCCGGTAAGCCGCTGTGCCTTGCGGTCTGCGGCGGCAAGCCGGTGGTGATCCTGCCGGGCTTTCCGACCTCGGCAATGTTCACCTTCCACGACATGATCGTGCCGGTGCTGCGGCAGATGGCGGGCCTGCCGCCGCGCACGGATGCCAAAGTGAGCGCGAAGGTGCCGGTGCGGATTGCCTCCGAACTCGGCCGCACCGAGTTCGTGATGGTGTCGCTGGTCGATGGCAAGGACGGACTGATCGCTTACCCCTCGGGAAAGGGCTCCGGCGCGATCACGTCGTTCGCGCAGGCTGACGGCTTCCTGCGCATCGATGCGCTCGCCGACCAGATGCTGGCCGGCAGCCAGGCGGAAGTGACGCTGTTCACGCCGCATGTACGCGTGCCCGATCTCGTCATCATTGGTAGTCATTGTACGGGGCTCGATCTCGTCACCGCGCCGCTCGCGCGCGCAGGTCTTTCCGTGCGCTCGATTGCGGTGGGCAGTCTCGGCGGATTGGCGGCGGCGCGGCGCGGCGAGTGCGATCTCGCGCCGATCCATCTGTTCGACGACAAGACCGAGACCTACAACGCACCTTACCTTGCCGATGGGCTCGAACTGGTGCCGGGCTGGCGGCGGATGCAGGGCATCGTGTTCCGCCAGGGCGACAAGCGCTTCGAAGGCCTGAGCGCAAAGGACGCCGTCGCTGCCGCGCTTGCCGATGCCGCCTGCATCATGGTCAATCGCAACCAGGGTGCCGGCACGCGCATGCTGATCGACCGCCTGCTCGGCGGTGCGCGGCCGGAGGGCTACTGGAATCAGCCGCGCTCGCATAATGCGGTGGCCGCCGCGGTGGCGCAGCATCGCGCCGACTGGGGCATGACCATCGCGCCGGTCGCCCATGCGTCCGGCCTCGGTTTCATTCCGCTTAGCGAAGAGCATTATGATTTCGCGCTGGTGAGCGCGCGCAAGCAGCGTCCGGCGGTGCAGGCTTTTCTGGATGCGCTCGCCTCGGACGAAAGCCGCGCGGCGCTGGCGCGGGCCGGATTCCGGCCGGCGTGAGCGTAAGATAATAACGCGGCCGTCGAGCCGCGCGACGACAGGGGTGGGGAGCGATGGCGAAGCCGCTTTCGGTTGCGATCGTCGGTGCCGGCATGGGCGGGCTTGCCACCGCCGCGGCGCTCCGGCGCGTCGGCATCGATGCCATGGTCTACGAGCAGGCGTCGCAATTTGCCCGCATCGGCGCCGGCATCCAGGTCGGCTGCAACGCGATGAAAGTGTTGCGCGCGCTCGGGCTGGAAGCGCGTATGCGCGATTGCTCCTTTTATCCACGCTCCTGGAACAACCGCGACTGGCAGAGCGGCGACGTCAAGTTCGACATGATCTTCGGTGAGAGCGCCGAGCAGAAATTTGGCGCGCCCTATCTGCTCGCGCATCGCGGCGATCTGCGTGCGGCGCTCGCCAGCCTCGTTCCCGCCGAATGCATCAGGCTCAATCACAAGCTGGTCGGTCTCGATGAGAGCGCCGAAGGCGTGAGGCTCACGTTCGCGAATGGCACGAGCGCTATCGCCGATGCCGCGGTCGGCGCGGACGGCGTGCATTCGCTGGTGCGCGACATCCTGTTCGACACGGCGCCAGTCAGGTTCACCGGCCGTATCGCCTATCGCACCACCTATCCCGCGTCATTGCTCGGCGGCGAGAAGATCGACGACTGCACCAAATGGTGGGGGGAGGACCGTCACATCGTCATCTACTACGTCAAGCCGGACCGCAGCGAAGTCTATCTCGTCACCAGCCAGCCGGAGCCGGATTTCCGCATCGAGTCCTGGTCGGCGAAGGGCGACGTGCGGGACCTGCGCGCATCGTTCGAAGGATTTCATCCGCAGGTCGCGCAGGTGCTCGCCGCGTGTCCCGACGTGCACAAATGGGCGATCATGGACCGCGATGCGCTCGAGTGCTGGTCGGACGGCAAGGTCACGCTGCTCGGCGACGCCTGCCATCCGATGACGCCCTATATGGCGCAGGGGGCGGCAATGGCGATCGAGGATGCCGCCGTGCTGTCGCGCTGTTTGGATGGCGTCGAGCGGGAGGGCGTGGCAAACGCGTTTCGCCGCTTCGAAGCGACCCGCAAGGAACGAACCACGCGGGTGCAGGAGACCTCGCGCGCGAACATCTGGCTGAAGGAGCGAACCGATACGAGCTGGGTCTATGGCTACGACGCCTGGCAGGTGCCGCTGGCGGCGTGAGCGTGAGATGCCTCGCGCGTGCGCTCGCGCTTCTCGGCTTCGGCGACCGCACGCTGCGCAGCCGGCGGCAGCGGCTTCGGGTCCTGAGGGACGTTGACGATCTTGTCGCTGCCCGTGGCCATCCGGCTCAGCCGTTTCGTGTTATCGATCGCGACCGAGAGATCGTAGACGAAATCGATCACGGTAAACAGGGCATTCAAGAGGGAGTCGACCATGGGGTCCGCGGGGGTGGCAATGTCCCCATTTTGGGTCGCTGCCGGCCTCGATCCGGTTCAACGTCCTCGTGTCCTAAAAGAAGGCACAATTTTATTGAGCTGAGCGCTCGTCCAGCGCGGCCAGCCGCTCCGCTTCCGTGATGTCCTCGATCGTGTTCGCATTGAAGAACGGATCGAGCGGTTGAACCGGCCATGTCACCGTGGCGAGCGGATATCGCGCGGTCCAGCGGTCGATCTTCCTGATATCTTCCACGACGAGGGCTTGGCGCAATTCGTCGCGCAAGGCGACGCGCCACAACCCGATCACCGGATGCGACTGCTCGCCGGAGGCGGCGACGGCGAGCTGTGCATTCTCTGCCGCGCGCGCCGCCTGCAACCGCGTGACGAGATCGCGCGGCAGGAACGGGCAGTCACCGGCAGCGCTCAGCACCCATTCGATGCCGGGCCGGTTCGCCGCGGTCCAGTCGAGTGCGGCGAGAATGCCGGCGAGCGGTCCGGGAAAGCCGGGCACGTCATCGGCGACGACGGTCAATCCGAATGCTGAAAAGCGCGAAGGCTCGCCATTGGCGTTGAGGATCAGCCCATCACATTGCGGCTTCAGGCGCGCGATTACGCGCTCCAGAATGGTGCGGCCGCCGATCGTGCGCATTGGCTTGTCGCCGCCGCCCATGCGTCGCGCCAGGCCGCCTGCGAGCAGCACGCCTACGGTCGGCGGAATCTCAGTCGTCACCACCCTCACCCTTGCGCTTGTGCTTGGCCGACTCCTCCTCGACGTAAGCGAGGTTCTGGTCGTAGACGATGCGTTCCTCGCCCGCGAGCGCGATGAAGCGCTTGCCGCGGGTCCGCCCGATCAGCGTCAGTCCGACCTGGCGGGCGAGATCGACGCCCCAGGCCGTGAAGCCCGAGCGCGACACCAGTATGGGGATGCCCATCCGCACCGTCTTGATCACCATCTCCGAGGTGAGCCGGCCCGTGGTGTAGAGGATCTTGTCGGATGCCTCGACGCCGTGGCGGTACATCCAGCCCGCGATCTTGTCGACGGCGTTGTGGCGGCCGACATCCTCGGTGTAGCAGAGCGGCGTGCCCTCCTTGCACAGCACGCAGCCATGGATCGCGCCGGCCTCGAGATAGAGCGAGGGCATGGTGTTGATGGTCTGCGTCATCTCGTACAGCCAGGAGGTTCGCAGCTCGGCCTTCGGCAGGGCCACGCTCTCCACCGCTTCCAGCAGGTCGCCGAACGCGGTGCCCTGGGCGCAGCCCGAGGTTTGCGTGCGCTTCTTCAGCTTCGCCTCGAAATTGGTGTGATGTGAGGTGCGCACCACCACGACCTGGAGATCGTCGTCATATTCCACCTCGGCGACGGCGTCGCTGTATTTCAGCATGTTCTGGTTGAGGAGATAACCGAGCGCCAGATACTCCGGATAATCGCCGATCGTCATCATGGTGACGATCTCCTGGGAGTTGAGATAAAGCGTCAGCGGCCGCTCCATCGGCACCCTGGTCTCGACCCTCGCGCCTGCCTGGTCGACGCCGACGACGCTCTGCGTCAGGCGCGGATCGTTCGGGTTCGGGACGATCAAGGGCACCGGGGCTTCGTCGATCTTCATCATGGGCGCGACGTTAGCATGACATTCGGCTCAGGCCGATATAAGCATGGAAAGGAATGGGCAAAATGCCTCCCTCGCATTGCGAGCGAAGCGAAGCAATCCAGACTGCTCTACGCGGACATCCTGGATTGCCTGGTCGCTTCGCTCCTCGTAATGACGGGGGAAGTTGGAGGTTCCATCGGCTATCGAGCCGCTGGCGGAGATCGAACTGGAATGAAAATCATCGGCCTTGCGGGATGGAGCGGAGCGGGCAAGACCACGCTGTTGACGCGGCTGATTCCGCATTTCGACGCGCAAGGCTTGCGCGTCTCCGTGATCAAGCACGCCCATCACCAGTTCGACGTCGATGTACCCGGCAAGGATTCCTGGCGCCATCGCGAGGCGGGTGCGGCCGAGGTGCTGGTGTCCTCGGCAAATCGATGGGCGCTGATGCATGAGCTGCGGGGAGCAGCGGAGCCGCGGTTGCCGGAACTGCTCGCCAAGCTGTCGGCGGTCGACCTCGTCGTGGTCGAGGGTTTCAAGCGCGAACCGCATCGCAAGATCGAGGTGCATCGCGCTGTCAACGGCAAGCCGCTACTGTTTCCCGACGATCCCGGCATTGTCGGGATTGCGACCGACGTTGCGGTTGAAACCAGGCTGCCGACGGTCCATCTCGATGATATCCCAGCGGTGGCCGCGCTCCTCTTGCGCTCCGCGATGACGGCCGACGAGGCGATGGCGAAGAGCGCGCTCGCGCGCTGACGAGGAGTATCATGGCGCAACTGTCCGACGATTGCTTTGCATTCGGTGGACCGATGATGTCGGTCGACGATGCCGTCAGCCTGATCGCGGCCCGCGTCAACGCGATCGCCGACATCGAGACCGTGACGCTGGTCGATGCAGACGGGCGCATGCTCGCGCATGACATCGCGGCGCCACTGCCGCTGCCGCCGTTCACCAATTCCGCAGTCGACGGCTATGCGGTGCGCAATGCGGACCTGCCGCAAGTGAAGGAAACAGCGTTTCCGCTCGACGGTCGTATCTCGGCCGGCAGTGCCGCCGATCATCCGATCAAGCCCGGCCATACTGTACGCATCTTCACCGGGGCGCCGATGCCGCACGGGGCCGAGACCGTCTTCATGCAGGAGGATGTGCGTATCGAAGACAGCGGAGACGTCGTGCTGCCGCCTGGGCTGAAGCCGGGCGCAAACGTCAGGCCCGCCGGCGAGGACATTCCGCAAGGTCACGTCGCTTTGCGCGCCGGTCAGCGCTTGCGGCCGCAACACGTCGCGCTGGCCGCCGCCTTCGGCTTGACCGCGCTCGACGTCATCAGGCGCATTCGTGTCGCGGTGTTCTCGACCGGTGACGAATTGGCCTCGCCCGGCGAGTCGCGCACGCCTTCGCAACTCTTCGACTCCAACCGCTTCATGCTGATGGCGATGCTACGCCGGCTCGGCTGCGAGGTCTCTGATCTCGGCATCTTGCGCGACCAGCAAGCCTCGCTCGCGGGCGGGCTGAAGGGGGTTGCAGGCCGGCATGACCTGATCCTCACCACCGGTGGCGTGTCGACCGGCGAGGAGGATCACGTCAAGGCCGCGGTCGAGAGCATAGGCACGCTGGTGTTGTGGCGGATGGCGATCAAGCCGGGCCGACCGGTCGCCATGGGCATCATCGGCGGCACGCCTCTGATCGGCTTGCCCGGCAATCCCGTCGCGAGCTTCGTCACCTTCGTCCATGTGGTGCGACCGACGGTGCTGGCGCTCGCAGGCGGCCTGCCGGAGCCGCTGCTTCCGATTCCCGTGCGGGCGGCCTTCACTTACAAGAAGAAGGAGGGCCGGCGCGAATATGTCCGGGTCTCCTTGCGCAAGGCCGAGGACGGCGTGCTCGAGGCCATCAAGTTTCCGCGCGAAGGGGCAGGGCTTCTGTCCTCACTGGTCGAGACGGACGGGCTGGTCGAACTCGGCGAGGCGGTGACGCGGGTTCAGCCGGGCCAGAGCATTGGATTTCTGTCCTATGCGAACATGGTCTGACCCGCGTTGACGCCTTCGGCTCGCCCCGCCATGTTGCCATCATGACCAGAACGACACTCGATCTTACCGGGCTGAAATGCCCGTTGCCGGCCTTGAAGACCCGCAAGGCGCTGAAACCGTTGCGGGCAGGGGACCAACTCGAAGTTTACTGCACGGACCCCCTTTCGGTGATCGACATTCCGAATCTGGTCCGGGAGACCGGTGACAAAGTCGAAATCACCGAGCGCAACGATGCGCGGATCGTCTTCTTGATAGAGAAGGCAAATGCGCCAATAGAAACCATCAATGGTGCGCCGCGTTCTTAGCGCCGTCACCTCGCTGATACCGACCATTTGTCTATCGACATCGATCGGCGCTTCTGTCCCAATTGGTTTCATCTGTGGGGACGCGGAGGTTGACTCGCGCCCGCGATACGCGGAACAAGCTGGTTGATGCGAAGCCACGCCGCGTGGTGTTGGGCATAGACCCCGACTCGAGGGGTTAGACTTCTCGAATGTGCGTCGTGATCCTGGCGCGCGTCGAAACATTGTGCGGAGCAGCAGGGACGGCTGCGCCGCAACGGGCTGAGGACAAGGATCGTAGCAGCAGGTTTGCTCAGAAGGGCGGCCTGCAGGGGAGGATTTGTATGGCTACAGTTGAAAGCGCTGGAAGACTGTCAGGCGCTGGCGCGGGATTTCTCGATCGCGAGCGCACGATCGCAACGGCCGGCTTCAATCGCTGGCTGGTGCCGCCGGCAGCACTTTGCATCCATCTGTGCATCGGCATGGCCTACGGCTTCTCGGTGTTCTGGCTGCCGCTGTCGCGCGCGATCGGGTTGACCGCGCCCAAGGCGTGCCCAGACATTTCATTGTGGCAGGAGCTCTTCACCACCACTTGCGACTGGAAGGTCGCAAGCCTGGGGTGGATGTACACGCTGTTCTTCGTCGTGCTCGGCGTCTCGGCTGCGCTGTGGGGCGGCTGGCTCGAGCGAGTCGGGCCGCGCAAGGCCGGCTTCGTTGCAGCACTGTGCTGGTGCGGCGGCCTCGTGCTCGGCGCGATCGGCATCTATGTCCATCAACTCTGGATCATGTGGCTCGGCTCGGGCGTGATCGGCGGCGTCGGTCTCGGCCTCGGCTACATCTCGCCGGTCTCGACGCTGGTGAAATGGTTCCCCGACCGCCGCGGCATGGCGACCGGGATGGCGATCATGGGCTTTGGTGGCGGCGCCATGATCGGCGCGCCGCTGGCGAACTGGCTGATGGATCAGTTCAAGTCGCCGACCTCGGTCGGCGTCTGGGAAACCTTCCTCACCATGGGCGCGATCTATTTCGTCTTCATGATGATCGGCGCGTTCCGCTATCGCCTGCCGCCGACGGGCTGGAAGCCGGAAGGCTGGACGCCGCCGAGCGAGAAGAAGACGATGATCTCCGAGCATCACGTCCATCTCGACAACGCGCACAAGACGCCGCAGTTCTGGCTGATCTGGTGGGTGCTGTGCTTGAACGTCTCGGCCGGCATCGGCGTGATCGGCATGGCTTCGCCGATGCTCCAGGAAATCTTCGCCGGCAAGCTGATCGGTCTGCCGGACGTCGGCTTCAACGCGCTCAATCCGGCGCAGAAGGCGCAGATCGCGGCGATCGCCGCCGGCTTTGCCGGCCTGTTGTCGCTGTTCAACATCGGCGGCCGCTTCTTCTGGGCCTCGCTGTCGGACTATATCGGCCGCAAGAACACCTACTACACGTTCTTCATCCTCGGCATTGTGCTGTACGCGCTGGCGCCGACGTTTGCTGCGACCGGCAACAAGCTGCTCTTCGTGCTCGGCTTCGGCATCATCCTGTCGATGTATGGCGGCGGCTTCGCGACCGTGCCGGCCTATCTCGCCGACATGTTCGGCACCCAGTTCGTCGGCGCGATCCATGGCCGTCTGCTGACGGCCTGGTCGACCGCAGGCATCATTGGTCCGGTGGTCGTGAACTACCTGCGCGAGTTCCAGCTCGCCGCCGGCGTGCCGCGCGACCAGCTCTATAACTCGACCATGTATATCCTGTGCGCGATGCTGGTCGCGGGCCTGATCTGCAACTACCTGGTCAAGCCGGTGGATTCGAAGTGGTACATGAGCGAAGCGGAAGTGGCGAAGCTCCAGGCTGCAACGGCCGGTGCCAACGCGGGGCAGACCGGTTCGTTCGGGATCGGTACTGGTGGTCTCGACGGCAAGGCCGCGCTGTTCTGGCTGTTCGTCGGCGTTCCCCTCGCCTATGGCGTGTGGATGACGCTGCTCAGCGCGGTCAAAATCTTCTGATCGCAACCGACACCGCCGCGGGATGCCGTCACGGTGTTCCGCGGCGCTCGCCTTTCTGAACGATCATGATAGGACTTAAGGGGGATTTCATGCTTCGCACCCGTATCTGCCTTGCCGCCGTGCTTCTGGCTGTCGGCCTTCATGCCGCGTCGGCACAGACCGCGACGGCGCCCGCAACGTCGGCACCTGCCGCGACCACCGAAGCCAAGCCACCGGGCAGGATCAAGCTCACCATGCAGAAGCTGAAGCAGATGAAGGCCACCTGGGCGGCCAACAAGCCCAAGCTCAAGGCCTGTCGGGCCGAGGTCAAGGCCAAGGGCCTTATCGGCGATGACCGATGGTTCTACATTCAGGACTGCATGAGCAAGACCTGAGGCCAAGAGGCCGCCGGATGCAACTAAAGAGGGGCATGGAGCTTGGGCTACATGCCCCTTAAATGCTTGTAAGGGCTGACTAATCGGGATCAACAATTTGCTTGGCATCTGGTATGCCAATGGGTTAATTTGGAGGCGTTCTAAAATCAGGGACCAAGCGCAGCGATGAGCCACGACGTGCACCAGGTCCGCTCGTTCGAACATCCGGGCGAGGGACGGAAGCGAGCCAAGGCCACGCCCAAGGGGCGGCAGGTCGACCCGACCGCCGCCCATGAGATCGAGCAATTGCTTGGCGACAGGCCACGGCGGCGTGACCTGCTCATCGAATATCTCCACCTGGTCCAGGACAAGTATCACCAGATCTCGGCCGCGCATCTCGCAGCGCTGGCCGACGAGATGAAGCTCGCCTTTGCCGAGGTGTTCGAGACCGCGACCTTTTATGCGCATTTCGACGTCGTGAAGGAGGGTGAGCCCGACATCGCGCCGCTCACCATCCGTGTCTGCGATTCCCTGACCTGCGCAATGATGGGCGGCGAGAAGCTGCTCGAGGACCTCCAGGGCGCGAGCGGCCCCGGCATCCGCGTCGTGCGCGCGCCCTGTGTCGGCCGCTGCGACACCGCGCCTGCAGCCGAGGTCGGCCACAACTTCGTCGACCACGCCACCGTCGGCAACGTGCTGGCCGCCGCGAAGGCCGGCGACACCCACGCGCATCTGCCGAAATATATCGAGTACGATGCCTATGTCGCAGCTGACGGCTACAAGCTTCTCAATCGCCTGCGCTCGGGGGAGCTTTCGAAGGAAGATCTGCTGAAGGCGCTCGACGATGCGTCGCTGCGCGGCCTTGGCGGCGCGGGCTTTCCGACGGGGCGCAAATGGCGCGCGGTGCTAGGGGAGCCCGGTCCGCGGCTGATGGCGATCAATGGCGACGAGGGCGAGCCCGGCACGTTCAAGGATCGCTATTATCTCGAGAGCGATCCGCATCGCTTCATCGAGGGCATGCTGATCGGCGCGCATGTTGTGCAGGCCTCAGATGTCTACATCTATCTGCGCGACGAATATCCTGCCGCGCGCGAGATTTTGGAGCGCGAGATCGCAAGACTGCCCGCGGGCGGCCCGACGCTGCACATGCGGCGCGGGGCGGGTGCCTACATCTGCGGTGAAGAGTCCTCGCTGCTCGAAAGCATCGAGGGCAAGCGCGGCCTGCCGCGGCACAAGCCGCCTTATCCGTTCCAGGTCGGCCTGTTCGGCCTGCCAACGCTGATCAACAATATCGAGACGTTGTGGTGGGTGCGCGACATCGTCGAGAAGGGCGCCGACTGGTGGAAGAGCCACGGCCGTCATGAGCGCCATGGCCTGCGCAGCTTCTCGGTCTCGGGCCGTGTCAGGAATCCCGGCATGAAGCTCGCGCCCGCCGGGATTACCGTGCGCGAATTGATCGACGAATATTGCGGCGGCATGGCCGACGGCCATACCTTTTACGCTTATCTTCCGGGTGGCGCGTCCGGCGGCATCCTGCCGGCGTCGATGGACGACATCCCGCTCGATTTCGGCACGCTGGAAAAATACGGCTGCTTCATCGGATCAGCCGCGATCGTGATCCTGTCGCAACAGGACAGCGTCAGGTCCGCGGCGCTGAACCTGATGAAGTTCTTCGAGGACGAGAGCTGCGGCCAGTGCACGCCGTGCCGTGTCGGAACCC
The DNA here is from genome assembly GCF_054185165.1 of Bradyrhizobium sp. UFLA05-109. NCBI lineage: Bacteria > Pseudomonadati > Pseudomonadota > Alphaproteobacteria > Hyphomicrobiales > Nitrobacteraceae > Bradyrhizobium > Bradyrhizobium sp. UFLA05-109. The sequence goes on from NZ_JBBIAR010000038.1 coordinate 43,226, forward strand.
AGAAGGCAGCGCTCTTGATGCAGCGGCCGGTCTGGAACCGCGCCCTGCTGGACGAATTGAGCCAGGCGATGCGCGATGCCTCGATCTGCGGGCTCGGACAGGCGGCATCGAATCCCCTCACAACCGTGATCAAATATTTCCCTGACGAGTTCAAGGAAGCGGCCGAATGACCAAGATTACGTTCGAGCTCGATGGCAAGCAGGTCGAGGCCAAACACGGCGAGACCATCTGGCAAGTCGCAAAACGCCAGGGCCGCGATATCCCGCATCTCTGCTATTCACCGGCGCCCGACTACCGGCCCGACGGTAATTGCCGCGCCTGCATGGTCGAAATCGAGGGCGAGCGCGTGCTTGCTGCGTCCTGCAAACGCACGCCGTCGGTCGGCATGAAGGTGAAGACCGAGAGCGCCCGCGCGGTCGCAGCGCAGAAGATGGTGATGGAGCTGCTCGTTGCCGACCAGCCGGCACGGGAGACCTCGCACGATCCGGACTCGAAATTCTGGCACTGGGCCGAGACCACCGGCGTCACCGAGAGCCGCTTTCCGGCTGCCGAGCGCTGGGAGACCGACGCCAGCCATCCGGCGATGCGCGTCAATCTCGACGCCTGCATCCAGTGCGGCTTGTGTGTGCGCGCCTGCCGCGAGGTCCAGGTCAATGACGTCATCGGCATGGCCTACCGCAATGCCGGCGCCAAGATCGTGTTCGACTTCGACGATCCCATGGGCGAGTCCACCTGCGTGGCCTGCGGCGAATGTGTGCAGGCCTGCCCAACCGGCGCTCTGATGCCCGCCGTGATGCTCGACGAGAACCAGACTCGCGTCACCTATGCCGACAGGAAGGTCGATTCGCTCTGCCCGTTCTGCGGTGTCGGCTGCCAGGTGACCTACGAGGTCAAGGACGAGAAGGTGATCTATGCCGAGGGTCGCGACGGCCCGGCCAATCACAACCGCCTTTGCGTCAAGGGCCGCTTCGGCTTCGACTACATCCATCATCCGCATCGGCTGACGAAGCCGTTGGTTCGGCTGCCGAACGCGAAGAAGGACGCCAACGACCAGGTCGATCCCGCCAACCCCTTCACCCATTTCCGCGAAGCCTCGTGGGAGGAAGCGCTCGACATCGCGGCCAAGGGCCTGGTCAAGATACGCGACGAGAAGGGCGTCAAGGCGCTCGCGGGCTTCGGCTCGGCGAAAGGCTCGAACGAAGAGGCCTATCTATTCCAGAAGCTGGTGCGCACCGGCTTCGGCTCGAACAATGTCGACCATTGTACGCGGCTGTGCCACGCCTCGTCGGTGGCGGCGCTGTTCGAAGGCCTGAGCTCGGGCGCAGTGTCGGCGCCGTTCTCTGCCGCGATGGATGCGGAAGTCATCTGGGTGATTGGCGCCAACCCGACTGTGAACCACCCGGTCGCGGCGACCTACATCAAGAATGCGGCCAAGAAGGGCGCAAAGCTCTTCGTCATGGATCCCCGTCGGCAAACGCTGTCGCGTCACGCCACGGAGCATTTGCAGTTCAAGCCCGGCTCCGACGTCGCGATGCTGAATGCGATGATCAATACGATCATCACCGAAGGCCTGACCGACGACCAGTATATTGCGGGTTACACCGAGGGCTTTGAGGACCTCAAGGAGAAGATCAAGGAATTCACGCCGGAGAAGATGGCGCCGATCTGCGGCGTTCCGGCGCGGACGCTGCGCGAGGTTGCCCGAACCTATGCGCGTGCAAAATCCTCGATCATCTTCTGGGGCATGGGCATCAGCCAGCATGTCCACGGCACCGACAATGCACGCTGCCTGATCGCGCTCGCGCTGATCACCGGCCAGGTCGGCCGTCCCGGCACCGGCCTGCATCCACTGCGCGGCCAGAACAACGTTCAGGGTGCATCCGATGCCGGTCTGATCCCGATGTTCCTGCCCGACTACCAGCCGGTCGGCCGTGACGACATGCGCGGCAATTTCGAGAAGCTGTGGGGGCAGGAGCTCGATCCCGTGCGCGGCCTGACCGTCGTCGAGATCATGAACGCGATCCACGCCGGCGAGATCACGGGCATGTATGTCGAGGGCGAGAACCCCGCGATGTCCGATCCCGATCTCCAGCATGCGCGCCAGGCGCTGGCGATGTTGGATCATCTCGTGGTGCAGGATCTCTTCGTCACGGAGACCGCGTTCCACGCCGACGTCATCCTGCCGGCCTCGGCGTTTGCCGAAAAGGACGGCTCTTTCACGAACACGGATCGGCGCGTTCAACTCGCGCGCCAGGTGATCAAGCCGCCGGGCGATGCGCGGCAAGATCTCTGGATCATCCAGGAGATCGGCAAGCGGATGGGCTTGCCGTGGAATTATTCCGGTCCCGGTGAAGTCTATACCGAGATGGCGGAGCTGATGCCGTCGCTGAAGAACATCAGCTGGGAGCGGCTGGTGCGCGAAGGTGCCGTGACCTATCCGGCAGACGCTCCCGACAAGCCCGGCAACGAGATCATTTTCACCACGGGCTTTCCGACCGCGAGCGGTCGCGGCAAGATCGTGCCGGCCAAGGTGATTCCGCCGGACGAGTTGCCGGACGACGAATATCCGATGGTGCTATCGACCGGCCGCGTGCTCGAGCATTGGCACACCGGCTCGATGACGCGCCGCGCGCAGGTGCTCGACCAGATCGAGCCGGAGGCGGTGGCCTTCATGTCGCCGAAGGACATGCGCAAGAAGAAGCTCGCGCCCGGCGACTTCATTCGCCTGGAAACCCGCCGTGGCGCGGTCGAGGTCAAGGTCCGCTCAGACCGCGACGTGCCGGAGAATATGGTGTTCATGCCGTTCTGCTACGCGGAAGCTGCCGCCAACCTTCTCACCAACCCGGCGCTCGATCCCTTCGGCAAGATCCCCGAGTTCAAGTTCTGTGCCGCAAGGGCGGAGCGCGTCGCGATGCGCGACGCGGCGGAGTAGGGGTATACTCCTCTCATCGCGGGCGATGCTCGCCATACCGACCGCTGTCATGCCCCGTGAAAGCGGGGCATCCAGTATTCCAGAGGCTTCGAGATTCACAACGACTGCCGCGGCGTACTGGATCGCCCGGTCAAGTCGCGCGATGACAGCGCGAGTGTGGAGGGCGTGTGCCCTTACGGTTCACGTCGCTTCGCTTCTCGCAATGACGGTGCTAGATCATGCGCGCATGTCCAAAGTCACCCCCGCCACACGCGCGCTTAGTGCCGCCTCCGTATCCTTCACCGTCCACGCCTATGACTATGATCCCGACGCCGAGAGCATCGGGCTTCAGGCCGCTGCCGCGCTAGGCGAAGATCCGGCGCGGGTGTTGAAGACGCTGATGGCGCTCGTCGATGGCAGGCCGGTTTGCGTCGTCGTTGCTTCCGACCGGGAAGTCTCGATGAAGAAGCTCGCGGCCGCCGCCGGCGGAAAGTCGGCGCAGATGATGAAGCCGCTCGAGGCCGAGCGCGTCACCGGTTTCAAGGTCGGCGGCATCAGCCCGTTCGGGCAGCGGCGCGCGGTGAAGACCATCATCGACGAGGGCGCGCTCGCGCACGACCTCGTCTACGTCAATGGCGGACAGCGCGGCTTGCAGGTGCGGCTCAGCCCGCGCGACGTGCGTGACGTATTGAAGGCGACGGCCGCGGATGTGCTCGCCTGATCAGCGCGAGACCAAACCGGTACCTGCCCGATCATCCGAGCCATATGAACGGGAATGTCCCGTCGGGATGGTCGGAAGGTTGCGGCGCGCGGATGTGCGATGCAGGCATCTCGCGGGTCCGATAGGCATGTTCGGCTGGCCGCGTCGGCTCAACGCGCGCGCCATCGATTGTTCGAGCCGTTACCGCAACTGGAGCGGCAAATGCAACTGTGCCGACCACGAGCGCTGCCAGTGCCAGGACAGCGGCGTACATCTTGCGGGCAGTCATGGGAGTTCTCCTTGCAACAGTTCCAGCAGGCTCCGATAGCCTGCCGTACATCCCTGAGATCGCGGTGGCCGCGATCTCATTCCCACAAGGTTTCGTGATCTATCGTTCGATGACGTTCCGCTATTGTTTCTGCAAGAGCTTCAGTCGGCACCGCAGCGCTTCGCGAATATGCGCGCGCGCCAGTTTTTCGGCCTTGTCGCCATCGCGGGCGGCGATGGCATTGACGATCGCCTGATGCTCCCTGTGGCTGGTCGAGGGCCGGCCGGTGACCGAGAACGTGGTCGGGCCGAGAAGCGCGATCCAGTCCTGTAACTCCTTCGACGCGTTGTCGAGATAGCGGTTGCGCGCGGCGCGGCACACCGCCTCGTGGAAGGCGCGGTTGAGCCTGGCCATTTCGGCAGCGTCGCCGGAGTGTTCGGTAAAGGCCTGCTCGATATCCGTCATTGCGTCGATCTCGGGGCGCGAGGCGTGCGCGGCGGCAAGCCGGGCGGCCGCACCCTCCAGGATCTCGCGCATGGCGTAAAGCTCGAGCACCTCGGAAATGTCGAGATCGCGGACGATCAGCCCGCGGCCCGCGGCCGGCTGCACGAAGCCGCGCGCGGCGAGCCGCCCCAGTGCTTCGCGCACCGGCGTGCGGCTGACGTTGAGCCGCTGCGCGACCTCCTCCTCCCGCAAGCGATCGCCAGCGCGGTAGCTGCCGGCCTGGAGTGCCTCGCACAGCGAGCGGAACACGGCCTCGCCAAGCGCCACGCCGGAGCCGCGATTGATCGATCCGCCTGCCTTTGCCGCGCGTCTGGCCATGTCCCCTCGAAATACAACGCGCTCCCGTCCATGAAGAGATGCGGCTTGCGCAACCAATGTATATCTTTGTATACAAAAGTACGCAATGACTGCCAGTTGACCACGGCAGCCGGCGGGCAGAATGTCTCTAACTTGGCGTCCCACCTGGCAGGCGGCATGAGCAAAAAATACGATGTGCTGGTGATCGGCGGCGGCAATGCGGCGCTCTGCGCGGCGATCGCCGCGCGGCGCGGCGGCGCCTCGGTCATCGTGCTCGAAGGCGCGCCGAAATTCTATCGCGGCGGCAACACCCGCCACACCCGCAACATGCGCTGCGCCCATGACGCGGCGACCGAGATCCTGACAGGCCCCTACACTGAAGAAGAGTTCTGGAAGGACCTGCTGCTGGTGACGGGCGGGCAGACCGACGAGGAGCTGGCGCGTCACATGATCCGGGAGTCCAAGAACATCCTGAACTGGATCGTGGAGCAGGGCGTGCGCTGGCAACCCTCGCTCGGCGGCACCCTCAGCCTCGGCCGCACCAATTCCTTCTTCCTCGGCGGCGGCCGGGCGATGCTGAATGCCCTGTATCTGACCGCCGAGCAGCTCGGCGTCGAGATCCACTATGATGCCGAGGTCATCGATCTCGTGATCGAGGACGGCATGTTTCTGGCCGCGAGTCTGAAGCGGCCGATCGATGGGCTAGCCGAGATCCGCGCGACGTCGCTGGTCGCCGCTGCAGGCGGCTTCGAGGCCAATATCGAATGGCTGAAGGAATACTGGGGCGATGCCGCCGACAATTTTCTGATCCGCGGCACGCCCTATAACCGCGGCTCCATCCTGAAGATGCTGCTTGCCAAGGGCGTGCAGGAGGTCGGCGATCCCACCCAGTGCCACGCGGTCGCGATCGATGCGCGGGCGCCGAAATTCGACGGCGGCATCATCACACGGCACGACTCCGTCGTGTTCGGCATCGTCGTCAACAAGCACGCGCAGCGCTTCCACGATGAGGGTGAGGACATCTGGCCGAAGCGTTACGCGATCTGGGGCCGGCTGGTCGCGGCACAGCCGGACCAGATCGCCTACATCATCTTCGACTCGACCGTCGTCACGAGTTTCATGCCGACGCTGTTTCCGCCGATTGCGGGGCAGACGGTTGCCGAGCTCGCCGGCAAGCTCGATCTCGATCCGCTCGCACTGGAAAAGACCGTCACCGACTTCAACGCTGCGGTGCGGCCCGGCACTTTCGACCACACCATCCTCGACGACTGCCGCACCGAGGGCATCGCGCCGCCGAAGACGCATTGGGCGCGGCGGATCGAGACGCCGCCCTATCTCGCCTATCCGGTGCGCCCCGGCATCACCTTCACCTATCTCGGCACGCGTGTCACCAAGGAGGCACGCATGTTGATGAAGGACGGCAAGCCATCGGCCAACATGTTCGCGGCCGGCGAGATCATGGCCGGCAATGTGCTGGGCAAGGGCTATGCGGCGGGCATCGGCATGACCATCGGCAGCGTATTCGGGCGGATCGCAGGACGGGAAGCGGCGAAACATGCACGGAACTAGGATTCTTGACGAAGCCGACCGTCTGATGACGGTCTGCAATTCCTGCCGCTACTGCGAGGGCCTGTGCGCGGTGTTTCCCGCGATGGAGATGCGCCGCGCGTTCTCCGACGGCGACCTCAACTACCTCGCCAATCTCTGCCATGCCTGCGGTGCCTGCTACGTCGATTGTCAGTTTTCGCCGCCGCACGAGTTCAATGTCAACGTCCCGAAGACGCTCGCCGTCGCCCGCGCGGAGTCCTATGCGGCCTATGCCTGGCCGCGGGCGTTGTCCGGCGTGTTCGCGCGCAACGGTCTCGTCATCAGCGTCATGGCTGCGATCAGCATGGCTGTGTTCATCCTCGGCTTTGCTGCCGCGCACGACCGTGACGTGCTGTTCGGCATCCACACTGGCCCCGGTGCCTTCTACAGGCTGATGCCGCACAACGCGATGGCGGCACTGTTCGGTGCCGCGTTCCTTTACGCGATCCTGGCGCTGGTGATGAGCGTTCGCGCGTTCTGGCGCGACATCGGCGCGCCGATCGGCGGCCGCGCGGATGGTGGCTCGATCTTTCAGGCGATCCGCGATGCCGGCGAGCTCCGCTATCTCCATGGCGGCGGGGTCGGCTGCTACAATGAGGACGACCGGCCGACCGACCGACGCAAGCTCTACCATCACCTCACATTCTACGGCTTCCTCTTGTGCTTCGCCGCGACATGCGTCGGCACGCTCTATCATTATCTGCTGGGACGCGAGGCGCCATATCCGTGGTGGGATTTGCCGGTCGTGCTGGGCACGCTCGGCGGTATCGGTATCGTCGTCGGACCGATCGGGCTCCTTGTTGCCAAGAGAGACCGCGATACTGCACTGCTGGATGAAGACCGCTACGGCATGGATGTCGGCTTCATTGCCATGTTGTGCCTGACCGGCATCACTGGCCTCGCGCTGCTGGTCCTGCGTGAGACCGCCGCGATGGGGCCGCTGCTGGCGCTGCATCTCGGCGCAGTGTTCGCGCTGTTCATCACCATGCCCTATGGCAAGTTCGTGCACGGCATCTACCGCTTCGCGGCCCTGATGCGCTACGCGCAGGAACGGCGCACCGGGGGGTGAGCCGTCAGCTCAGCTTTAAGCGGCCGTCGCGCAGGAAGCCCGCGCGGCGCCTGTTTCAGGCTTCGTCACGCCACCTCGCGTTCCGCCCCGGCCGCAAGCTCGCGGGCCACCGCGGTCGCCGCGACATAGTCGGTCTTGCCGGTGCCGAGCAGCGGCACCTTGTCGACGACATGGATTGTGCCGGGAACCGCGAGTTCTGACGCGCCGGTCGCCTTGGCCTGGAGCTGTAGCGCGCTGCGTTCGGCGTGTTTCTCCGTCGTGAGCAGAACGATGCGCTCGCCCTTGCGCTGGTCGGGGATCGACACGGCAACCGAGATGGCCTGCGGCCACACTGCAGTTGCCATCGCCTCGACGGCCGAAAGCGAGACCATTTCGCCTGCGATCTTGGCAAAACGTTTGGCGCGTCCCTTGATGGCGATGAAGCCGGCGGCGTCGATTGCTACGATATCGCCAGTATCATGCCAGCCGTCGGCCAGCGGCTCGAGCACGCCTGGCTTCTCCGCCCGGAGATAGCCGAGCATGACGTTCGGTCCGCGCACCGAGAGGCGGCCACCTTCCTCGATGCCGGGGACCGGGTCGAGGCGGTATTCCATCAGCGGCGACAGGCGTCCGACCGTTCCCGGGCGGTTCGCCATCGGCGTGTTCATGGCCAGCACCGGTGCCGTTTCTGTCACGCCATAGCCCTCGAGGATGCGGATGCCGTAGCGCTCCATGAAGACCTGGCGCGTGCGGTCCTTCACCGCTTCGGCGCCAGCCAGCACCAGGCGCAGCGTGCGGAAGTCGTAGGCATGCGCCGAGCGCGCATAGCCGGTGAGGAATGTATCGGTGCCGAACAGGATGGTGGCGCCGGTCTGGTAGATCAACTCCGGCACGATCCTGTAGTGCAGCGGCGAGGGATACATGTAGATCGGAATTCCCGCGAGCAGCGGCATCATCATTCCGCCGGTCAATCCGAAGGAATGGAACACCGGCAGCACGTTGAACACCTTGTCGTTGGCATTGGCATCGACCCGCGCCAGCGCCTGCGCGGCATTCGCGAGGATGTTGCGATGGGACAGCACCACGCCCTTGGGCGTGCCCTCCGAGCCCGACGTGAACAGTACGACGGCCGGATCGTTCGCCTCGCGGGCGACGCGCGGCGCAGTACCAGCAAGAAGACCCTTGACCTTGTCGATCGCACCGATCGAGGCGCGGACATCCTCGAGATAGACGACGCGGGCCTCAGCCGAGATCGCAGCCATCAGCTTGTCGAGCTTGCCCTTCTCGATGAAGGCCCTTGAGGTCAGCACGGTGCGGACTTGCGCTGCCTTCATTGCCGCGAGCACGTTGACGGAACCGGCCGAGAAATTCAGCATCGCCGGCACGCGTCCGATAGTCTGCAGCGCCATGAAGACGACCGCCACGCCTGCCGAATTCGGCAGCAGCACGCCAACATTCTCGCCGACAGCGGTGCCGGCTTCGAGCTTGCGGCTCAACACCTGCGCACCGAGGATCAGCTTGCGATAGGTCAGCTTGGTGCCCAGCGCGTCCTCGATCACCGGCTTGCCGGTGTCGCGATCGCGATGCGCGTGCGCCAGGCCCTCGAACAGGGTCTGGTCGAGCATCGCCGTCTTGACGATGGCATCGATCATGACGTCCTGGAGTGCGGCGCCCGCGGCGTTGCGGCGGATCTTGCCCTTCAGCGCCGGATCGACCTGCAACTTCACCGGCGGCAGGATCGAGACGGTCACCTTGGGAAACCACGAGCGCTTGATCTCGCCATTCTTGAGATAGCTGAGGCTCGAGCGCTGCGCCCCCTCGATGCGAACGGGCACGACGACCGCGTCGGCCTTGTCGGCGATCATCGCGGTGCCGTCATAGACCTTCATGAGCGAGCCGGAGACCGTGATACGGCCTTCCGGAAAGATCACGACCGGTTCTCCGGCGGCGACCAGCTTGACGAGATCGCGCGCTGCCAGCGGCTTGGTCGGATCCATGGTGTAGTGCCGGATCATCTTGAGGAAGGGCTTTGCCCACCACGCCTTCGAGATTCCGGTGTCGACGGCGAAGCAGGCGTCGATCGGCAGGATCGCATGCAATAGCGGGCCGTCGATCAGGCTGACATGGTTCGGCGCGATCAGCATGCGCGTGCCGGCCGGCGGCAGATTCTCGAGCCCCCGAACCTCGGTGCGGAAAAGCGCACGGAACAGCAGCGCGCCGAAATCGCGCACGCCTTCCTTGCCCCATTTTTTCAGCACGAACCACACCGAGCCAAAGCTCGCGATGCCGAGGCCGAAGAAGATCCAGCCGATGTGAAGGCCAGCCGACTGGAGCAGCGCGACGAACAGCGAGCCGACCACCATGAAGGCGGCCTGGAGCACGTTGCCGGCGGCAATCACGCGGGCGCGCTCGGACGGCGCAGACCAGGCCTGCACGGCGGCGAAGGAGGGAACGACGAACAGTCCGCCGGCAAAGGCGAACAGTGCGAAGTCGAACAGCATGCGCGCACCTGAAACGGAGCTCGCGAACGTGAGGGGCGAGATGTCGTGGCCCTGCGCGGCGATGCCGATGGCCCAGGCGAGATCGAGACCGACGATTCCCATGATGATGGCGCCGATCGGCACCAGCGCAAGGTTCGGACGCTCATGGCTCAGACTTGCCGCAAAGAGAGAGCCCGCAGCAATGCCAATCGCGAAGACGGCGAGGCACAGCGTCACCACGCCTTCGGTGCCGCCGACCACATCCTTCACCAGTGCGGGCAACAGCGACAGCACAATGGCGCCGACAAGCCAGAACCAGGACACGATCACCGTGCCGTCCCAGAGCCTGCGTTCCGCGTAGAGATTTTTCAGCAGGCCGAAGGTCGAGGTCCAGGGATTGGCGGTGATAGGAAGCTCGGGCGCGGACGGCGTGGTGGCCGGAATGCGGGAGGCGAACGCCCAGGACAACAGCGCGAGCACGACAACGGCGGAAGCAACGAGGCCCATATGCGAGGAGCCTGCCGCGAACTGGCCGCCAGCGACCGTGCCGAGCAGGATCGCCATGAAGGTCGCGCCTTCCACCAGCGCGTTGCCGGTTGCGAGCTCGCCGATCTCGAGTTGATCGGGAAGCATGGCGTACTTCACCGGCCCGAACAGCGCGGCGATGACGCCGAACAGCGCAAGCGCCGCGAACAGCAGCGGGACCGAATGCAGGAAGAAGCCCGCGGCGGCAAAGCATGCAGCAAAGATCTCGGCGAATTTGAGCCGTCGCGCGACCACCGACTTGACGTACCGGTCGGCGAGTTCGCCGCCGAGGCCCGACAGGATGAAATAAGGGAAGATGAACACTGCGCCGGCGACCGTCACGAGCGCGTCGCCGTGTCCGCTCGCAGCCCCGTACAGCAGGATGATGACGAGTGCATTCTTGAGCACATTGTCATTGAGCGCTGAGAAGAATTGCGCCCCGAACAGCGGCGCGAAACGGCGTGAAGTCATCAATTGCCTGATCATGACTAGTCCTGTTTCAAAATATCAGCCTGAGGTTGCAGCCCGGGGATACCGCGAAGACCCATAGGAAAGGTTGAACCGCACCGCCGATGCTCGCGTGAGAGGCTCGAATATCTGGACATGGTGATCGTTTTGTTGACACGGGCTCCTGTATTCGAGCGAGCGGACACCCGGTCCGGCCCCATGGCCTCAGGTCAGATTGGAGAAGTGGCGGAACGGCGAGATATGGCGGAACAGGCTCAGCCTGCGGCCTTCGCGCCGGGCGCGCTCCCGGCTTTCACGCCACATCCGGAACGCCGCGCGGCGCTCGGCGAGCACGCCCGCAATGTCACAGGCATTCGCGATGCGATCGATCGGGGCCATCAACACACGGAGGACGGTCCGGCCGAGGCCGAGGACGAGAGCCGCGGCGTCTTCAACGAAGGTGGTCGCGATATCAACAGCGAGGGTTTGCATTTTGCAGATCTCCAAGGTAATTGAACAATGTTCAAAATGGATACCAGAAACGTGAGCAATGCTCAAGAAAAATCTTTACGTGACCGCAAGAAGGGCGTCAGGCGGCGGTTGATGCTGACCATTGCCCGCGCGATAATTTCGTCTAAGGGTTTGATATCATTGAAAGTTCGTGACGTCGCGGAGGCTGCCGACTGCTCGATCGGCAGCGTCTATAACGAGTTCGGCGACTTCGATGGGCTGATCCTGACCGTTAACCGGGAGACCGTGCAGGCGCTGACTGAGCGCCTTGGGGCGGTCCCGGCGGACGACTCGATCAGCCAGCTCCACGGACTGGCGGCGGCCTATCTCGAATTCGCCACCGAGCACGCGAACCTGCTGCGGTCGCTGTTCGAGCATCGAATGGAGGATGATCGCCCATTTCCCGAGGACATCCTCATCATGGTCATGCAGGCTTTCGCACTGATGCATCCCCCGCTGGTGCGCCTCTTGCCCGATTGGGACCAGGAGCGGATCGCGCTGTTATCGCGCATCCTGTTCTCCGCGGTGCACGGGATCATCTCGCTCGGTCTCGAAGAGCGCATGGTCGCCGTGCCGCCGCAGAACTTGCGCCAGCAAGTCGCGCAATTCGTCGACACCCAGCTTGCCGGCCTCGGCATCGTGCCGGTTCGCTCGCCGAACGATTGAGCGGTGCCTCACGCCACCTCGCGCCGCCGCGGCTCGGCGGCGGCGATCTCGAAGAATGCCGCATCGAACGGCCGCGGGGGCCCGATGGCGTAACCTTGCGCATAATCGATGCCGATGCTGCGCACGGCCTCCAGGATGGCGGCAGTCTCGACGAACTCGGCGATGGTGCGGATGCCCATGATCTTGCCGACGCGGTCGATCATCTCGACCATTGCGCGGTCGACCCGATCGGTCAGAACGTCCCGGACGAAGCCGCCGTCGATCTTGAGATAGTCGATCGGCAGCCTCTTCAGATAGCCGAAGGACGACATGCCGCTGCCGAAATCGTCGAGCGCGAAGCGGCAGCCGGTGCGCCTGAGCGCGGAGATGAAATGGCTTGCCCAGTCCAGATTCGAGATCGCCTTGGTCTCGGTGATCTCGAAGCAGATGATGTCGGCGGGAATGCGGTTGGCGCGGAGCTGCTCCTGGACGAACTCGACGAAACCTTCGTCGGCAAAGGTCTGGCCGCAGAGATTGATGGAGCAGGTCGCGATCACCGTGGCCTGCGGCTCGCGCAGGCTCTCCGCGAGACGCCGGAAGGCATCGCGCACCACCCAGCGGTCGATCAGCGTCATCAGCCCGTAGCGCTCCGCGGCGGGAATGAACTCGCTCGGTGGGATGATCCGTCCCGAAGGATCTTTCAGGCGCAGCAGCAATTCGACATGGCGGCCAGCGGGATTCTTCTCCTGCAGCGGCGCGATCTCTTGCGCGTAGAGGCAGAAGCGGTCGTTCTCGAGCGCCTCCTGAATCCGGTGCACCCAGGTCATCTCGTCGACGCGCTGCAAAAGCTCGACGTCGCGTGAATGATAGAGCTGGATACGGTTTCGTCCCTTCTCCTTCGCGCCGTAGCAGGCGACGTCGGCCTGCCGCAGCGCTTCCTCGACGGCAATCTGCGCGCCCGAGATGCAGGCAAGGCCGATGCTCGCGGTCACGGCAAAGGTCCGTTCCCCCCAGTTGAAGGAGAACTTCTCGATCGCACCCCGGAGCTGCTCGGCGCGGTCGGCCGCCGCGAACGCGGTGCAGCCGCGGACGATCAGTCCGAACTCGTCACCACCGAGACGCGCGACGACGTCGGAGGATTTGCCATGGCGTTGCAGCAGGTTTGCGACATCGCGCAGCAGGCGGTCGCCGGCGGGATGGCCGCACGTATCGTTGACGACCTTGAACTGGTCGAGATCGAGCAGCAACAGCGCCAGCGGTGCGTCGCCGGCGCCGAGCCTGCGCAGCTCGCGCTTCAGGCATGCTTCGAAGGCGCGCCGGTTGGCAAGTCCGGTCAGCCAGTCGTGCGAGGCCTGCCACGCCAGGCGCTCCTTCTCGGCACGCAGCGCGTCCTCGAACGATTGTCGTTGCAACACCAGGCGGCGGGTGTGCCAGGCCAGGAGCAGGATCAGGATCGCGGCCGTTGTGATGTTCACGAAGGTCAGGATCAGTTTGATCGTGCGTGAGCCTTCGCCGAGCACGGTGGAGAAGCGGATGGCGTGCGCGGTGAACTGCCGGTTCAGTTCCGACAGGCGCGACGACAGCACTTGCAGCCGGGCGTCGTCCGGCGGTGCGCCATTTTTCAGCTCCGCCTGAATCGCCTCGCCGAACACGCTGAGCTCCAGCAGCATGGGATCGGTAGCGGTCCATTCCCGGATCGCCGCGTTGAAGAAGCTGACGCCGCTGAAGTGGCGGAACAGCCAGATCATTCCGGGGATGTCGTCCGGATGGTTGCCGCCCTGGAGGAATCCAATGCGGGCGGTCTCGACGTCGACCGGGTCGCGTTCGAGCGCCCATCGTCCAAATTCATCGCCGATGGGAACGGCGAGCGAGGCCTGATACTGCTGGAACAGTTCCGGCTCGCCCGAATGCAGATAGAGATTGAGGAAATAGACCGCGTTCTTCTGCGAGCGCGACCACATCGCTTCGCCTGCAACATAGGCGCGAACCGACGACATGACCTCGAGGCTGACGCCGGCAACGGCCGCTTGCAGCAGCACCACCGCGACGAACGGCGAGACCAGCCTGATCACGTGAAGGAAGCTGCGTCCCCTCATCGAAGCGGCGGCTCTGCGCAACACTCTGCGTTCCCCAATCCGTCGTCGTCCCAAGCGGAGCGATCCGCTTGCAACGCAGAGTAGGCGCTTCGGACCTTAACTCGGCCTGAAAATGTCAGGGGAACAGAGATGACGGTAAATGCGCTGTGAAACCTGCGGTAGGAGATCGACGAAAATACCGCGAGGCCGGAACTTGTCGGTAACATGCTGGCGCGCGCCGCGGATTCTCCAGGCGCAATTCATCCGATGGAACGCTCCCGCAGTTCCGCGAGGCGTCAGACCAGCACGGCCTTGCGCACGCGGCCGGCATCGCCGAACACGCGCAAGTAACGTTCAATCTCGGACGGCATTCCGGTTGCCTTCTCCGGATTGTCGGACAGTTTGACGGCCGGACGTCCGTCGACCGACGTCACCTTGCAGACGAGCGAGATCGGATCGAGGTTGACCGAACCGTCGGGCGGGCAGCCGACGAAATCATTGGTGAGGTTGGTGCCCCAGCCGAAGGAGAGGCGCACCCGGCCAGAGAAGTGATGGTATGTTTCCTCGATCGATCCGACATCCATCGCGTCGGAAAAGACGAGCAGCTTGTCCCGGGGATTGCGGCCCTTCTTCTCCCACCATTTGATGATCTCTTCGCCGGCCTGGATCGGCGGCGCGCTGTCGGGGCGGAAGCCGGTCCAGTCGGCAACCCATTCCGGCGCATCGCGCAGGAAGGCTTTGGTGCCGAAAGCGTCGGGCAGCGCGATCAGGAGGTTGCCGCCATAGGTCTGGCGCCACTGGTCGAGAATGCGATAGGGCGCAAAGCGCAGCTCCTCGTCGTCCTTGGCGAGCGCGGCCGCCACCATCGGCAGTTCGTGCGCATTGGTGCCGATCGCCTCGAGATCATTGTCCATGGCGAGCAGGACATTGGAGGTGCCGATGAAGGATTGCCCGAGCCCTTCCTTCACCGCCTCGACGCACCAGCGCTGCCAGAGGAAGCCGTGGCGACGGCGCGTGCCGAAGTCTGACAGGCGAAGATTCTCGAGCTGGCGGAGCCGCTCGACCTTGGTCCAGAGCTTCGCCTTGGCGCGGGCGTAGAGCACGTCGAGCTCGAAGCGGCCACGGCCCTTGATCGCCGCGCGCGAGCGCAGCTCGTTGAGGATCGCGAGCGCCGGGATCTCCCACATCGTTGTGTGGGTCCATGGGCCGTGGAAGTGCAGCTCGTACTGGCCGTCGACCTTGCGCAGCTCGTATTCGGGCAAGCGGAATTCGGCGAGCCAGCGGATGAAGTCGGCCGAGAACATGTGGGTCTTGCCGTAGAAGGTGTTACCGGCAAGCCAGATCAGCTCCTTCTTTGTGAAGCGGATGGTGCGGGCATGATCGAGCTGTGCGCGCAGCTCGCCCTCGTCGATGGTCTCGGCAAGGCGCACATGGCGCGAGCGGTTGATGACCGAAAACGTCACCTTCTGATCCGGGTAGAATTCCCGAATCATCTGTAACATCAACAGCTTGTAGAAATCGGTATCGAGCAGGCTGCGGACGATCGGGTCCAGCCGCCAGCTGTGGTTATAGGTTCGGCTCGCAATATCGGTCACGGTCATGGCCGAATTCTAGCGTGGCCGGTGCGGCGCAACCAGTGGGTTTGGCGGGGGCCAGGCCACTCCGTGTTCATGCCCCCGCGGCGGTCGTCGCCACCGCCTCGAGCTGGCCGCGGATCCAGCGATGAGCCGGGTCCTTCTGGTAGCGCTGGTGCCAGACCATGAACATCGGCAGCTCGGCGAGTGTCCTTGCGCGTGAGGTGAGCGGAATGTGCACATGCGCGAAGTCGCGCATCAGGCCGTCCGCAAGCAGGCTCGGCATGCTTGCCAGCATGTCCGAGCGGCGCAGGAAGGACGGCACGCCGGAGAAGCTCGGCACAGATATCGCGATGTCGCGGTGGAAACCGTTTGCCGCTAGCCTGCGGTCGAAGTCGAGCCGTTCGTTGTCGGTATAGACCACGGTGACGTGGCGCGCGTCGAGATAGGCATTGCGCGTTGCCGGCGCCGAACGGACAGTTCGGTCGTAGTAGCAGACGTAGTGATCTCGCAGCAGGCGCTTCTGCACGATGTCGATGCCGGACGGCGGCAGCGGGCTGATCAGGAGGTCGCAGCGGTTTTCGCGCAACATGGCAGGCGAGGGGGATTGCGAGGGGATCACGCGCAGGTTCAGGCTCTTCACCTGGGCCGCGACATGGCCGAAAAAGCGCGGCAGCAACAGATCGCGCTGGAAGTCATTGGCGGCGATCGTCAGCGACAGGTGCGCCGCTTTCGGCTCGAAGGTGACACCGCCGGCAAAGCTCCGCATCTCGTCGATCAGCGCGCGCGCCTTGGCAGCCAGCGCCTGGGCGTGCGCGGTGGCGACGATGCCGCGGCCGGATTTGGCGAACAGGGGATCGCCGGCGATGCGCCGCAGCTTCTTCAAGCCATGGCTGACGGCGGATTGTGTGAGGCCAAGCCGGGTCGCGGCCCCCGTCACCGAACCTTCTTCCAGCACGGCGAGGAACAGCGACAGCGAATGGCCGTCGAGGGCCAAATGATCGATTTCTTTCATGAGATACATTATAATTCATCTATTTATCTTGAGAATAGGTCGGCGCATCCTCTCCCGATAAGCCGCGCGCCAGATCGGGCGCCAGAGGGAGACAACGCCAGATGACTGCCCAGGCCGCTCGTATCGCAGCCGCACAGGACGCCGCCCGCCTCAATCGCCCAGAGCCGTTCACGCCGCCGCTTGGCGATGGCGGCTTCTTCCAGCGCGACCGTTCCATCCACCCGCCGGCGCATGCGCCCGGCTACAAATCCTCGGTGCTGCGCTCACCGCGCCAGTCACTGCTTTCGCTGGAGAACTCGCTCTCTGAGATCACTGGACCCGTATTCGGTCACAACGACCTCGGGCCGCTCGATAATGACCTGATCCGCAACTATGCCAAGGACGGCGATCCCATCGGCGAGCGCATCATCGTGCATGGTCGGGTGATCGACGAGACCGGCCGCGGCGTACCGAACACGCTGGTCGAGTTCTGGCAGGCCAATGCCGGCGGCCGCTACCGGCACAAGAAGGACACGTACCTGGCGCCGGTCGATCCGAATTTCGGCGGCTGCGGCCGCGCGCTGACCGACGACAGCGGCTATTATTACTTCCGTACCATCAAGCCCGGCCCCTATCCATGGCGCAACTACGTCAACAGCTGGCGCCCGGCGCACATCCACTTCTCGGTATTCGGCTCGGGCTTCGCGCAGCGGCTGATCACCCAGATGTACTTCGAAGGCGACCCCCTGATCCCGGTCTGCCCGATCCTCACGACGATCCCGGACAAGGACGCGCTCGATCGTCTCGTCGCGCCGCTCGATCTCAATGCCAGTACGCCATTCGACTCGCTCACCTACCGCTTCGACGTCGTGCTGCGCGGGGCGCGCTCCACCTATTTCGAAAATCGCCCGGAAGGAAACTAAAGCCATGGCGCAGCCGCTCAACTACCTGAAGGAAACCGCTTCCCAGACCGCCGGGCCCTACGTCCATATCGGATTGATCCCTGGCATGGCCGGCTTCGACATCTTTGAGAAGAACTTCTCCAACGTGCTCGTGACGCCGAACACCAAGGGCGAGCGCATCACGCTGGAGGGCCGCGTGCTCGACGGCACCGGCACGCCGCTGCGCGACGTGCTGCTGGAGATCTGGCAGGCCAATGCGGCCGGCCGCTACAACCATCCGGCCGACCGCTCGGCCGGAGCACTGGACGAGGACTTTCGCGGCTGGGGGCGCGCGGGTTCGGATTTCGAGAGCGGGCTGATCACCTTCGAGACGATCAAGCCGGGCGCGATCACGGATAAAGCGGGACGCAAATGTGCCCCGCACGTCACTGTCTGGATCGTCGCCCGCGGCATCAATATCGGCCTGAACACGCGGCTCTATTTTTCGGATGAAGAGGCTGCCAACGCCGCCGATCCCGTACTCAATCTGATCGAGCAGCCGGTGCGGCGGTCGACCCTGATCGCTGAGCGTAGCGAGCGCGCCGGTAAGGTCGTGTACTCCTTCACGATCAATCTACAGGGGCCCGAGGAGACCGTGTTCTTCGACGTCTGATAGTCCTCCATAACCCACGAAGGCCGGCCTCATCGGATGGTGAGGCCGGCTTTTTTGCTGAGGCCCCCCGCCGCTGATCGCCCATTCCCGTCATCCGCCCGAGCCGATACGATGGCTCATTCTGGGGCCGGAGCAGGGCCATGAGAAAGCGCGCAAGGGCAGGCGGGCCGAGCAAATCGGGCAGCCGTACGGCGAAGACGAAAAAGCGACGCGGCGCGCCGAACGCGTCGCGCGTTGCCGTTTTCGCGCGGGCAAAACCCGAAGCAACGCAGCTTGCCCTCGAGCTCAAGGAAGCGCGAGAGCGGCAGGCTGCGACGGCGGAGGTCCTGCGGCTCATCTCGGACGCGCCGACCGATCTTCCGCGTGTGTTCGACCGGATCGTCAGGAATGCGGCGCGGCTCTGCCACAGTGTTCTCAGCGCGGTCTATCGCAGCGACGGCGAGCGCGTTCATCTTGTCGCCTACGACCAGTTCTCGCCGGAATCGATCGCAGCGGTGCAGAAAGCCTACCCGGCGCCGATCACCAGCGGAAACCTCATCTCGGTCGCCGTTCGCGAGCGGCGCGTCGTGCACGAGCCGGACGTGCTCCTCTCCGGCGGATACAGTGAATTGCAGCGGACGTCGGGCTACCGCAGCATCCTCGTGGTGCCGATGCTTCGCGACGAGGTCGCAATTGGCGCCATCGCCGTCATGCGGCTCGTGCCGCAGCTATTCCCAAAGGCACAGGTCGAATTGTTGAAGACCTTCGCGGGACAAGCGGTCATCGCGATCGAGAACGCGCGGCTCTTCACCGAGGTGCAGGAGCGCACACGACAATTGTCGCAATCGCTTGACGAACTGCGCGCCGCCCAGGACGGTCTCCTGCAAACGGAGAAGCTCGCCGCTTTGGGACGGCTCGTGGCGGGCGTCGCGCACGAGATCAACACGCCCGTCGGCACCAGCCTGACGGTCGCCTCCGCCTTCGCCAACAAGGCCAACCGCCTTGAAGCCGACGTCGCACGTGGCGATCTGCGTCGCTCGACCCTCAACGAATTTATCGCAGCCAGTCGCGAGGCGGCATCGCAGATCATCATCAACCTCAATCACGCAGTCGATCTGATCCAGTCGTTCAAACAGGTTGCGGCCGATCGCAACGTGTCGGATCGCAGGCGCTTCGATCTCGGCGAGGTCACCGAGCAGGTCGTCAAGGGACTGCGCTCGGGCCTACGCAGCGAAAATCTTTTGGTCAGGGTCGAATGCGAACCCAATCTCGCGATGAACAGCTACGCCGGGCCTTACGGTCAGGTGCTCACCAATCTCGTGATCAACTCCGCGGTGCACGCCTTTCCGGACGGCGTGCGCGGATCGGTTCATATCGCGGCGCAGGCGCTCGGCAAGGACAAGGTCGAGGTGCTGTTTTCGGACGACGGCTGCGGCATGACCGCCGAAGTCAGACGTCAGGCGTTCGATCCGTTCTTCACGACAAGACGCGACCAGGGCAGCACCGGTCTCGGACTGCATATCGTCCACAACATCGTGACCAGCCGTCTGGGCGGCCGAATCAAGCTCGAGACCGAGCCCGGCGCCGGAACGACATTCCGCATCATCGTGCCGCGCGAAGCTCCACCGGAATTCGTGGCAAAATGAATGGGACCGGTTGATCCGGTCCTCATCCGTCCCCCCACGATCGCGGTCACGGCCCCCGCAATCGCGTCGGGCTCACACGCTGTTCGCCGCCGTATGAAGGCGAAACGCGCGGCCCACAACGTCTTCAAACACTGCGAAGACTACGTCGGCCTTTGTTTAGGCCAAATTTCGCCAAAATGGCATTGGCCCTTAAGCGCCGGGGCAGGACTGTTCAATATGGAGTCCTGCATGTTTAAATTTGTTCTTGTTGCGTCTTTCCTTGTCGTGACCAGTTCGGTCGCTGCGGAAGCACGTCCTTCCCGCACCAGCACGGCACCGGAATGCAATGTGACGATGCCGTGCGACTTCTCGTTTTCTCAAGTGCGTCGGGGGGAAGTTTCGCCGGACACGCGACGAACGCGCCTCGCGATGCGAGGAGCCGTCGCTAACGCTCAAGCCGCAGTGACACAGGTGAATGTGTCCGGCCCTCAGATTGTCGGCGGTCGCCCGTCCGGGTGTCCGCGGAATTTCTGCGGTTGCGGCGCAGCGCTGCACGTCTTCGGCCGCATCGTCCCGGAATTGAACCTTGCGGCCAATTGGCTGCGCTTCCCGCGGACATCGCCCGCACCGGGAATGGTTGCGGCAAGGCGCGGACACGTCTTTGTCTTGGAGCAACACCTCCAAGACGACATGTGGATGGCGTACGATGCCAATTCAGGCGGCCGGTCAACGCGAATTCACGCGCGGTCACTGCGAGGCTACACGGTCGTCAACCCGCACGCGACGTGACGAAAATTGCCGCCAGGGAGCTCCCCAGCATAGAGATCATCATTCATCGCCATGGAGCTGCGCGCGAAATGCGCGCGGCGAAAGTCCGGTTGCAACGGTGTAGACCCGGCTGAAGTAGGCGGGATCCTCAAAGCCGAGCGCGTAGGCGATCGTCGACACCGGCAGGTTCGTGTAGACGAGGTTGCGCCGCGCCTCGCGGATCAGCCGGTTGAGGATCAGATGTGAAGCTGTGTCTCCGGTGGCGGTGCGCGTGATCCGGTTCAGATGGGTCGGCGTCACTGACAGCGCCTTGGCATAGTCTGCAACGCTCCAGCGTTCGAGATGGTGCGCTTCGAGCAACGCCTCGAATCGACGGAACAGGTCGGAGTCCGCTGAGCCGCTGCCGCCGCTCTTGCCGGCGAGCTCGCGTGCCACGAGGCCGATCACCGCCGCCGACAGCGCGCGCAGCACATGCGCGCGGCCGAAGTTGCGGCCGGCGTGCTCGGCAAAGATCTGTTTCATGGTGGTGCGGATCTGCGGCGTGCCGCGCACCACGGCGGATTGAGAAAGCGCGGCGCGCAGGCCTTCCGAGGCCAGCAGCGCCTCGTCGAGAATTTCGGCGGCGATCGTCAGCACCCAGCCTTGAGTATCAGGCACGAAGCGGAAGCCGTGGACGTGGCCGATCGGCACGTTGACGATCTGCGACGGCTTCAGCGGCACCACGCGCCCGTCGAGCGTCGCCTCGCCGCCGCCGCGCTCGATCAGCAGTACCTGGTGCAGCCGCGCGTGGCGGTGCACGGCCAGCGTCCAATCATGCTGCACCGAGCGGGAGGCGATGGTCTCGCAATGCACGACGTCGGGCAGATCGCCGGATTCGCCGAACAGATTGTAGACCTTGATGGTTGATGTCGAGGGGGCAGGAGGCATGTTCGAATTGTACAAGACAAAGGCCGATCCCTCCATCCGTTTGCCGCGCGAAATTTGCGAAAAACTCGTAAACGGGAGGACGGGAAAATGAAAGTTCAGGTCTGTATCATCGGCGGCGGCCCGTCGGGATTGCTGTTGTCCCAGCTCCTGCACCTGAAGGGCATCGACACGGTCGTGCTGGAGAAATACAGCCGTGACCATGTGCTCGCCCGCATCCGTGCCGGCGTGCTGGAGCGCGGCTTTGCCGAGCTGATGCGCGAGGCGCAGTGCGGCGAGCGGATGGACCGTGAGGGCGAGATCCACAACGGGTTCGAGATCGCCCATGACGGCGTGCTCTCCCATATCGACCTCCACAAACATTCCGGAGGCAATTCGGTGCTGGTCTACGGCCAGACTGAACTGACGCGCGATCTCTACGAGGCGCGCGACCGTCTCGGCGGCAAGGTCGTCCACGATGCCGAGGACGTCACGCCGCATGATCTGAAGTCGGACAGGCCGTTCGTGACCTATCGTGCGAACGGGGAGACCATCCGCGTCGACTGCGACTACGTCGTTGGCGCCGACGGCTTCCACGGCGTCAGCCGCAGGTCGATCCCGAAGGATGTGCTGCGCGAATATGAGAAGGTTTATCCGTTCGGCTGGCTCGGCGTCCTGTCGCGCACCAAGCCGGTTTCGCCGGAGTTGATCTATGTGAAACACGAGCGCGGCTTTGCGCTCTGCTCGCTGCGCTCGCAGGTCCTCAGCCGCTACTACATCCAGGTGCCGCTTACCGACAAGGTCGAGGATTGGTCGGACGATGCGTTCTGGGCCGAGTTAAAGCGACGTTTGCCGGACGAGGTCGCCGCGCGTCTGATCACAGGACCGTCGATTGAGAAGAGTATCGCACCCCTACGCAGCTTCGTCGCCGAGCCGATGAGCTATAGCCGGCTTTTCCTCGCTGGCGATGCTGCCCACATCGTGCCGCCGACCGGCGCGCGCGGGCTCAACAGCGCAGCCTCCGACATCTACTATCTCTATCACGCGATGCTCGCGCATTATCAGAAGGGTGACGATTCCGGCCTTGAGGGCTATTCAGCCAAGGCGTTGGCGCGGATCTGGAAGGCGCAACGCTTCTCCTGGTGGATGACCATGATGCTGCATCGTTTCCCGGATCGTCTGGAATACGAGGACAGGCTGCAGCAGACCGAGCTGGAATATTTGTTCTCGTCCGAGCCGGCGCAGCGCGTGCTCGCGGAAAATTATGTCGGCCTGCCGTTCTAGGAGGCGACGATTTGTGGACGGATTAGGCCGCGGCACCAGTGCTTTCAGCTCTGCCGTTGTGAGAGAAGGCGGCTCGACGCGCTTGGTGCTACTTGCCTTCCAGCGTGTTCACCGGCGTCCAATCTGCCGGTGGTGGGTTAATCGCAAATTCGCTTGCGCGCTTTGCGAACAGTGCTGACGATGCATCGGCTGCAGCTACATTGCTGAAGCAAGCTGCGGCCTTCGCGAATTCGCGCGCGCGCCAGTACGCTAGCCCCTCGGCATAGCCTTTTGCCGTCTTTGCCTGCTCTGCCGTCTCCGCGCCTCGCGCGGCCAGCGGCTCATAGACCCTGATCGCCTCGTCACGGCCCTTGACACGGACCGCGTCCAGCTCGCGCCAGACAAACTTGTCGGAGGTTTGCCCGACCGTCATTTCGGAGGCCATGATCGAGCTCGCGAAGTATTTGTTGGCGCCTTCGAGGCGCGAGGCGACGTTCACGGTATCGCTCATGACAGTATAGTTGAAGCGCCGGCGCGAGCCGATATTGCCGACCACGGCCTCTCCGGTGTTGAGGCCGATGCGGTGCGCGAGGCTTTCGAAGGCGACGTGGCTGCGGTTGAGCTCGTCGAGTCGCGCGCTGCAGGCAAGCGCGGCGCGGACGGCATTGCTGGCATGATCGGGATCGGCGACCGGGGCGCCGAACACGGCCACGATGGAATCGCCGATATATTTGTCGACGTAGCCGCCATGGCTTTCGATAACGTCGGTCATGGCGGAGAGGTACTCGTTCATCAGCGCGACCAGCTCGCTGGGTGCCATCTTCTCGGCGATCGCGGAGAAACCGGCGAGGTCCGAGAAGAACACGGTGACGTTGCGCATCTCGCCGCCGAGCGCCGGCATCTTGCCGGAAGCCATCATGCTCTCGATCACCTGTGGGGCGAGGTAGAACGCAAAACTCCTGCGCAGGAAGCGTTCATCGCGGTCGGCGATCACGAAACGGTAGCCGATCATCATGGCGCCGGCGGCAAGCCCTGCGAGTGCCGGCTCGGTCAGCGGCAAGGCCTGCCCGCGAGCGAACAGGCTCACCGCGCAAGCGGTGTAGACGGCTATGAGTGCAATATAGGCGAACGCGGCGCCGCCCGGCGCAAGCAGGCAGGAAGCGAATGCGATGATCCCCGCGATGGCGATCGTGAGAATTGTGCGCATGGGAAAGCCGAGCTCGCTCACCGCATCGCGCTCCATCAGGTTGCGCACGACGGTCGCGTGGATAAAGACGCCGGCGATGTCGCTGCGTGCTGCCGGTGCCGTCCGTGAAGGAGCGGGCAGGGCGCATCGCGGTGCGGGCGTGCCGTCATAGCCACCGGCAAGACGCAGCGAGGTAAGCTTGCGGTCATCGGCGTTGAGCACGCTGCCGAGAATGACGACCTTGCCATCGAAGGCGCGGCGGAAGAACTCGCCATCGCCCTTTTCGAGGCAGGCGCGCAGATCCGCGAAGGAAAACTTCGGAATATCGCGGCCGGCGCCGCGGAAATTGAGCGTCAGCGTGTTCGGTTCAGCGCTCGGGATCGCGTAGTCCGCAAGCGTCATGGCGCCGTCTCGCGCGAGCTCGGGTTTCGCGCCGAGCGCGCGTGCGGCCAGCTCGACCGCCATCGCGGGGACCTGTTTGTCGTCGATGGTGAACGCAAGCGGCATTCGCCGGATGACGTCGTCGGGATCGGTGTTGACGTTGAGCGCACGGATATTGCCCTTCACCGCCAATTGCTGTGCGCGATAGGGAACGTCCGGACGGACGTTGCTCAGGGTCTCGCCGAGCACAAGCTTGCCGGCATCGGACGCTTTGCGCAGGGCGATCAGGTAGTCCCGGTCGAAGCCCTTCATGCGGTCGCCGAGCGGCGCATCGCCAAAGGGAATCTCCGACTGCTCGATCGAACTCTGAAAGATCACGTCGAAGCCGATTACCTTGGCGCCGCCGTCGAGCACGGCGCCAATCACCCGCCCGATCTCGCGCGTCCAGATCAGCGTCGGCGAGCCCTTGAAGGGCAGGGTGTTGTAGGTTTCGTCGTCGATTCCGATGACCACCACGGGCGAGGCAGAGACATCGCGACCATCGCCGAACAGCCTCTCGCGCAGCGCCGTCAAGATGTCGAGCGAGAGCCCTTGCAGCGTATTGAGAGGCGGTGAGGTGAAGACGGCGCCTGTGAGGAGCGCGATCACGATCGCCGCAACGATGTCCCGCCTGCCGATCCCTCGCATCGCCCCGTCGTGCGCCGCTTATTCGAAACGCAGCAGCCGGCCGACGATCGGCGTCGCAGACGAAGTCGCGTGAGCGTCGACCTGGAAGGTATAGCGCCGCGCGCCGAGGGTCGCGAGATAGGTGCCGCCGGGGGTCAGCGTCTTGCCGGCCTTTGCGAAGTCGTAGAACTTGCCGGCGACCAGACTATCGCTCTTCAGCGGTACGGTGATCGTTGGCTCCTTGCCGTCTGTGCGCTCGACGACCAGCGTGCCGCCGCTCTTGGCCTGGATCAGCGGCGAGACGCCGTAGATCGTGGTCAGTGTTGCCGGCGGACCCTTCGTGTCCACGCGCACGTTGCGGAAGGTGGTTGCCGCGCTCTGGTTGGCCTCGCGCTCGGAGAGCTGCGCGGCGTTGGCGTCGCAGGGCACCTTGACGCGCTGGACGTCACCGAGCTGCACCGAGCTCTGCTCGGCGCCGACGAGGACGACCCCGCCGGTGATGGTCTCGCGCCAGCATGATTTGAGATAGCCGAGCACGAGCGTGCCCTTTGGGCCGAGCTTGATGACCTTGCCGGGTGCCACGTAGTCCATGAATTCGACCCCGTCGACCTTGCCCTGCACGTCCTCGACGATTGCGGCGGGAGTTTCGGCCCATGCGGGCGCCACGAGGCAAAACACGCCGGCCATGGCACCGATCAGGCGTCTCATGAGCTTCTTATCCAATTCAAAAGGTCCCTGGCACCGCCGCTAGCAGGGGAAGGCCGCTGGAAATGTGACCAGAATCACTCTTGTTATTGGTGCACTTTATTCGGGATAGGTTCAATGCGAAGCACGCACGGCGTGATGCCGCACTCGGCCAGGAAGCCCCTTGCCGGCCGCCATCAAAGTCGCCGATCGACGAGTTCGCCGACCGGCACGCCCAACGTCTGCGAGGGATACTCGCCGAACATCGCGCGGTAGTAATGTGAAAACCGTCCAAGCTCGTAGAAGCCCTGCTGCATTGCGACGGTCGCCACCGTGGTCGTGCCGGGAGCGCTTTCGCGCAGGATCGAGTGAATGGCGCACAGGCGCTTGTGGCGCAGGAAGGTCACCGGTCCCACACCGAATACTTCGCTGAAGGCGCGGTGCAGCGAACGACGCGGCACGCCGAGCGCAACGCAGATCTCCGAGATATGGACCGGACGGGTCCCGGCTTCATCCAGATAATCCTCGACCTTGCGGATGATGCGTCGCGCCGACGGCAGCCGCGCGTTTCCGTCCGGCGGCAATGCGGACAGGACGGTCATTCCCATGCACTCGGCGATCGATCGCTTCCAGAACTCGGCTGATGATTCGGACAGGGCCCCGTTATGCGCGCCGAGCTGGAGTACGATCCGGCTCAGTCGGGACGCGGCGACGTGGCCGACGTCAAGATCGGCGCGAAAGTGATTCTTGTGGCGCCAGCTTTCGGGATCAGCAAGCCGCGGCTCACCTCCGAACATCGAGGCGACCTCGTCGAGGTCGAACCGCATCGCCGCATAGGCAGAGGCGCCGTGGAAGATGCCGTCATGCTCTACCAGCGGGGGCATTACCAGCACGTCGGTCGGCCGCATGTCGAACGACCAATGGTTGACCCTGTCTTCCGCCGTCAGCAGCATGCCGATGATCAGCTTGTCGTCGCTGGAAATCCGCTGCGTTCGCATGCCGACGTTGAAGGAGCCGATGCTGAGCGAAAAGTCACCGATGCCGACATGAGACAACGTGCCGCGCAGCCTGCCACGCCCGAGCTGCATCACGTCGACATGCGTCCCGTGCACAGCCTGGTGCAGCCCTTCAAAACCGTCGAGCCTTCGCGAATCAACTAGTAGATGCGTCCCCATTTCGCCAGCCTGATGCCGAAGCGTGTTGATTCTGCGGCAAGTTGCAGTCCTGCGTCATCACGGCGACGCGACGAATGATTTCCGAAGTTGAGGAAAATCTTCCTTGAAATCCACATGAAGGAACTTGGGGTTGCGTGGGGTCGATTGGAAAATTTCGCGTCGCGCGCTAACGCGCGGCGCCTGCACGCGACGCGTGCTGGCACGATTTGCACATCACAACGCGCGAAAGTTGGATTAGCCTTTGCAACCTCAACGATATTCGGTCGCGATCTTCCGCCGAAGGCGGATCACGCGCTGCAAGGTGGCTGCGTGCGCAGTGTCGCGCGCGCAGAGCAAAGGAGGAGAGGGCCCATCGGCTTCTCGAACCTCCGGCAGACATGGGAACCCGACCAATGTGCCGTATGAGATGCGCAAGCCGCAACCGTCGAAATCCCCGGACACCATTACGCTGAGGCAGCGGGAACGATGTGGAGTCTGACCATGTTGCGCGCGGGCATGGATCACTGCGTGTGGCGGCCGGACGACACGCGGAGCGGTGAGATGGTGTTCGTCTCCGGCGACACCTTCCTGATGGGGTCCGACCATCACTATCCCGAGGAAGCGCCGAGCCACCGCGTCTCAGTCGACGGCTTCTGGATCGATCGCACGCCGGTGACCAACCGGCAGTTCAAGGAATTCGTCAACGCGACCGGCCATGTCACCGAGGCCCAGATCGTTCCCGACGCGAAGGACTATCCCGGTGCGGTGCGCGACATGCTCTATGCCGGCTCGCTGGTGTTCTCGCCGCTCCCGCGCATCACCGATCTCAGGGATTGGAGCCAGTGGTGGATCTTCATGCGCGGCGCCAACTGGCGGCATCCTTACGGACCTAAGAGCAACCTCAGGGGGCTCGACGATCATCCGGTCGTTCACGTCTCATATAGTGATGCGCTCGCCTATGCGCACTGGGTGGGCAAGGATCTGCCGACCGAGGCGGAGTGGGAGTTCGCCGCGCGCGGCGGGCTCGACGGTGAGGAATACGCCTGGGGCAACACGCTGACGCCGGGCGGCAGGCACATGGCGAATATCTGGCAGGGAAGCTTCCCTGTCCAGAACCTCGGCGAGGATGGTTTTGAGCGTACCTCGCCGGTCATGGCCTTTCCCCCGAACGGCTACGGCCTTTACGACATGATCGGCAATGTCTGGGAATGGACCTCGGACTGGTGGACGCCGCGGCATCAAGCCGACGCAGCGAAGCCCTGCTGCATCCCGCGCAATCCGCGCGGGGGCCGGGAGGAGGCGAGCTTTGATCCATGTCAACCCGAGATCCGTATTCCACGCAGGGTGCTGAAGGGCGGCTCGCATCTCTGCGCGCCGAACTATTGCCGCCGCTATCGCCCCGCCGCGCGTCACGCCGAGCCGGTCGATACGTCGACCTGTCATGTCGGCTTCCGCTGCGTGGTAAGGC
Source organism: Bradyrhizobium sp. UFLA05-109 (assembly GCF_054185165.1). Lineage (NCBI taxonomy): Bacteria > Pseudomonadati > Pseudomonadota > Alphaproteobacteria > Hyphomicrobiales > Nitrobacteraceae > Bradyrhizobium > Bradyrhizobium sp. UFLA05-109. The sequence continues at coordinate 71,422 of NZ_JBBIAR010000038.1, forward strand.
TGCCACAGCACGAACCCGCTGCAACCCATGGAGTGTTCTTTCAAAGCCGGGAGTAAGAAATGACTGACGAAGCCAAGGACAAGAAACAGACGGACAACGACCAGGCGATCAATCGACGTAATCTTCTCCTCGCAACTTCATCTCTGGTCGCCGCGGCCACGTTGACATCGGATGCGCTGGCACAGGGTCAAAAGGCTGCTCCCGCAACAACACCACCAACCTCGGCGGGGCGCAGGCCCAACATCCTCGTCATCTTCGGCGACGACATCGGTCAGACCAATGTTTCCGCCTATTCCTTCGGCGTGATGGGCTATCGCACGCCCAACATCGACCGGCTCGCCAAGGAAGGCATGATGTTCACCGACTACTACGCCGAGCAGAGCTGCACCGCGGGACGGTCGTCCTTCATCACGGGCCAGTGCACGCTGCGCACGGGGCTCTCGAAGGTGGGCATTCCCGGTGCGACCGTTGGCCTGCAGGCGCGCGATGTAACGATCGCCGAAGTTCTAAAGCCGCTCGGTTACGCAACCGGACAGTACGGCAAGAACCATCTTGGCGATCGCAACGAATACCTGCCGACCCTGCATGGTTTCGACGAGTTCTACGGCAATCTCTATCACCTCAACGCCGAGGAGGATCCCGAGAACTGGTTCTATCCGCGCGATCCCGGCTTCCGCGAGAAATTCGGCCCGCGCGGCGTGCTCCGCTGCAAGGCGACCGATCGCGATGATCCGACCGAGCATCCGCGTTTCGGCAGGGTGGGCAAGCAGATCATCGAGGACACCGGTCCGCTGACGCGGAAGCGGATGGAGACGATCGACGACGAAACCTCGGCCGCCGCTATCGACTTCATCAAGCGGCAAGCGCAGGCGAACATGCCGTTCTTCTGCTGGTTCAACTCCACCCGCATGCACTTTCGAACCCACGTTCGCGCCGATCATCGTGACAAGCCCGGCCTGAACTCGAGGACGGAATATGCCGACGGCATGATCGAACACGATGCAACGGTCGGGACGATCCTGAAGGCGCTGGATGATCTCGGCATCGCCAATGACACGATCGTGCTGTACACGACGGACAATGGCCCGCACCAGAACTCCTGGCCGGACGCCGGTACAACCCCGTTCCGCAGTGAGAAGAATACCAACTGGGAAGGCGCATTCCGAGTGCCGTGCCTGATCCGATGGCCCGGCCGCATTGCCGGCGGCTCCGTCTCCAACGAGGTCGTCAGCGGTCTCGACTGGATGCCGACGCTGCTGGCCGCAGCCGGCGAGCCCGACATCAAGCAGAAGCTCCTCACTGGCTACAATGCCGGCGGCAAGACCTTCAAGGTGCATCTCGACGGCTACAACCAGCTTCCTTATCTCACCGGCCATGAGCCGGCCAGCGCGCGAAAGGAGTTCATCTACTTCAACGACGACGGCGATCTGGTCGCGGCGCGGATCGAGAACTGGAAGATCGTCTTCGAAGAGCAGCGCGCGCCGGGCACGATGCGGATTTGGGCCGAGCCCTTCACCAAGCTTCGCGTTCCGAAATTCTTCAACCTGCGCTCCGATCCGTACGAGCGCGCCGACATCACGTCGAACACCTACTATGACTGGCTGATGTCGGATGCTGCCGGCGTCATCGTTGCCGGACCGGCGATCGTTAGCCAGTTCCTGGCGACGTTCAAGGACTATCCGCCAAGCCAGCGCCCGTCGAGCTTCAGCATCGATCAGGTCGTCGAGAAGATGCAGCAGAGCTTCGAAGCTGTGCAGAGCAACTAACGGGCGCCATGAGCGGCTACGACATCTTCGCATGGATCGTGCTGATCATCCTGCTCGCAGTGATCGTGCTGGTGATTTGGCTGATGGGCTCGCTGCCCGGGCACGTCGCGAGACGGCGCAGGCACCCTTACGCCGAGGCCGTCAGCGTCGCCGGCTGGATCACGCTCATCTTCGGTTTTGCGCTGTGGCCTGTCGCGTTGATCTGGGCCTATGTCGACGTGCCTACCCGGCAAACGGAGGAGCCGCGGCCATGATGATTGCGCTGATGGCGCTGTATCTCGCGCTGCTGTTCACCCTGGTCTGGCTCGGCATCATCCGCTTCAACACGTTCTGGAAGACGTCGCCGCTGATCGTGCTTCTCTTGCTCAACCTCGGTCTCTTCATCCCGATGGGCTGGGGCGCGCCCCAGGGGCCCGCCATCGTCGTCCGCAACGCGGTCGCCATCGTGCCTGATGTCGCGGGCGAGGTGACGGATGTCCCCGCCGCCGCCAATACGCCGCTGAAGGCGGGCGACATCCTGTTCAAGGTCGATCCCACCCCTTTCGACGCGCAGGTCAAGGCGATCGAGGCGCAACTCAAGCTCTCGGCCACGCGCCTGTCGCAGATGACGACCCTCTATGAGCGCGACGCGGGGCGCGCCTTCGACGTCGAGCAGCGGCAGTCCGAGGTAGACCAGCTCAAGGCGCAGCTTCAGAGTGCACAATGGAACCTCGACAAAACGACCGTGCGCGCGCCGGCCGACGGCTACGTGACCAACGTCGCGCTGCGCAAGGGCGCCCGCGTCGCAAACCTGCCGTTGTCGCCGGCGATGGCCTTCATCGACACGTCCGATACATTGATTGGCGTCGAGATCGACCAGATCGACGCGCGCTACGTCGCGCCCGGCCAGGAGGTCGAGATCACGTTCAAGTTCGTGCCGGGTCATATCTACACCGGCAAGGTCGAGAGCATTTTGCAGGCGATCGCAAGCGGCCAGACCCAGGTCTCCGGCCAGGCCGTGGTGCCCCGGGAGTTCGCGGCTGCTCCTTTCATCGTCCGCGTCAAACTCGACGACGATGCCTTCGCCAAGGCGCTGCCGGCAGGCAGCACGGGAACGGCCGCCATCTTCACCGACTACGTCAAGGTCAGTCATGTCATTCGCCGCGTGCTGCTGCGGCAGGTGGCGATCCTCAACTACATCAATCCATTCTGAGGGATGCACATGAAGAGAGCAGTTTTCGGAGCCATGGCGATGATGCTGGCGACCGCAAGCGTGCATGCGCAATCGCCTTCCCCCGAGGAGCTCGCAAACCGCAACATCCAACGTCGTGCAGTCGAAGCGATGATCTGGGCGATGCCCGCGGTCAACACCGACTTGATGCTGCAGGCGATGCTGAGCAGCACCAAGGCCAAGGTCAACGAGATCGTCTACTGGTCCCGGCCGTCGAACTGGAAGAACCAGACGCTGACGCCCAATCCGGATTCGATCTACTTCATGTCGTTCTGGAATGTGAAAGACGGCCCGATCGTGTTGGAGATCCCGCCGGCACAGGGCGGCTCGATCGCCGGCAACATCGTCACCGTATGGCAGATGCCGCTTGAGGATGCCGGTCCCGAAGGTGCCGACAAGGGGCAGGGCGGCAAGTATCTGATCCTGCCGCCTGGCTACAAGGGCGAAGCGCCCGCAGGCTACATCCCGCTTCAGTCCGACACGTTCAGCGGCTTTGCGCTGCTGCGCTCCAATCTTGCGAGCCATGCCGATGCGGACATCGCGAAATCGGTCGCCTATGGCAAGCAGATCAAGATCTATCCGCTCGCGCAGGCGCAGAACCCGCCGCAGACCAATTTCACTGACGCGTACGATATCCTGTTCGATTCCACCATTTCCTACGACGCGAACTTCTATCGCAGCCTCGATCGCGTCGTGCAGAACGAACCTTGGCTCGACCGAGACCGGGCAATGATCGACCAGCTCCGGTCGATCGGTATCGAAAAGGGCAACGCTTTCAATCCCGATCAGAAAACCATCGCGATCCTGGATGACGCCGCACATGAAGCCCATGCGCTGCTGTCGCAGCGCTATGATGCCGGCTTTCCGGCGCTCAATCCAGGTATCCGCTGGTTCCCGGCCGCGATGCCCGAAATGGTGAAGGCAGCGAGCGGAGGATATGCCGATCCGAATGCCTATCCGGTCGATGCACGGGGCGTCACCTACACGCTGGGCTTCACCGGCATCAAACGGCTCGGCACGGCGCAGTTCTACTTGATGGCCAACAAGGACAGGGATGGTCAGCCGTTCGACGGCGCCACCACCTATCGCCTGACCGTGCCGGCGAACGCGCCGGTCAAGCAATACTGGTCTGCAACCGTCTACGACCGCGAGACGCACGCAATGGTGCGCAACATGGAGAGCGCCAGCCGTGCCTCGATCAGCCCCGGCATCCAGAAGAATGCCGACGGCTCGGTCGACGTTTATTTCGGCCCAAGGGCGCCGGACGGCAAGGAAGCCAATTGGGTGCCCACCGATCCCGCGCGCAAATTCGAGCTGCTGTTCCGCCTCTATGGACCGCAGCAGCCTCTCTTCGATCACAGCTGGAAGCTGCCCGATGTCGAGCGGGTCGCGGCGACGATTGGAGGTGTCGCGAAGTAGCCGGTCAGAACCATGGTTTCGAAGGACAGCGTCAAGAGCAAAAAGGGGTCAAGACGATGAGGAAGATGAAGGCGATGTGTTTCCTGACGGGCGCTGCGCTGGCGATTCTGTGTCATCAACCGGCTCAAGCCGAAGGGCCGGCGCCTTACGCCTTCGAGCGCGGCCATCCAGCCGCCGATACGAGCAAGCGCGCGCGCGACGATGCGGACTTCCAGCGGGCGATCATCGCCTATCGATTCTGGTATCCTTCGGTCTCAGTCGAAGGCATCTTCAACGGCAATCGCGAAGCCGGTCTCAAGGACGGCGAGAAGATGGGAATCGCCGCGGCCGGCCCCCGCCAGATAGGCTTCACGCTCAATTCCGACACGCCCTACGGCTCGGCCGTGATCGACGTGACCAAAGGCCCCGTCGTGGTCGAATTGCCACCGGGGCCGTATATCGGCCTCGTCAATGACCACAATCAGGGTTGGGTGATGGATCTCGGCCTTCCGGGACCGGATGCCGGCAAGGGTGGCAAGCACGTCGTGCTTGGCCCTGACTACAAGGGCGAGGTGCCGGAGGGCTATCACGTCGCCCGGTCGAACTCCTACAAGAACCTGCTCGCGGTTCGCGCGCTTCCGGTTGGTGGCGATGTTACGAAGGCAATGGATGCGCTGCGCGCCATCAAAATCCATCCGCTCGGAAGCAGCACCAATCTCGCGGTCGTCGATACCACAAAGGAGAAGATGGACTCCTCTTCGCTGCGCTGGGAGGACAATTTTCAGTTCTGGCAGGTGCTGAAACAGATTGTCGACGAAGAGCCGGTCGTTCCGTCCTTCCTGCCGATGTACGGCCTGCTCGCCGAACTCGGCATCGAGAAAGGCACGCCGTTTGTGCCGGACGCGCGCATGAGGGACATTCTCGATCGTGCCGCAAGGGCTGGACGCGATCAGATGCTGGTGTCGGCCTTCGACAGCGCGCGCGCCGATCGCGTCAACTGGCCCGACCGCAAATGGGAATGGGTCGGCCTGACGCCCGGCAGCGCGCAGTTCGAGACGTCATCAGGGATGGACCTCGAGGCACGCGATCGCTGGTTCGCCCAGGCGATCGTCACCTCGCCGGCGATGTTCCGCCGCTCGGCCGGAGCAGGTTCGCTGTACTGGATGAGCGTGCGCGACGACACCGGCGCATTTCTCGACGGGGCCAAGAACTACAAGCTCGCAATGCCGCAACCGGTACCGGGAAAGTTGTTCTGGTCGATTACCGTCTACGACACCCAGACCCGCTCGCAGGTGCAGACTGATCAGGATCGCGGCGCGCTGCGCTCGATGTTTGAGCTCAGCGATATCAAGGGCACGGTGCCCGCTGATCTCTTCTTCGGCCCGGACGCGCCCCAGGGCAACGAGTCGCACTGGATCAAGACGCCGCCGGGACGAGGCTGGTTCGCCTACATCCGCATCTACGGCCCCGAGGAAGCCGCTTTCGACAAGAGCTGGAAGCCCGGCGACTTCACCGAGGTGAAGGCCGGCACGATGGGGAGCGCGACGAAGTAAGCGTATGGGGAGGGCAGGTTGCCCGCTGCCACGCGGTTTGGTGGATGAAACGATGGGAACGAGGAGACACGATTTGACCGGAAAATACAAACGGGCCGTCCTGGCAGCCGCGTTCGCAGCGACGAGCTTGGCCGCGCCTCAACGTGCTCTCGCCGATTCCGGCGGCGTCAGCTTCTGGCTTCCCGGTATCTTTGGCAGCCTCGCCGCTGCGCCCACGGTGCCGGGCTGGGCTTATTCGACGATCTACATCCATCTGCAGGCCAATGCCGGAGGCGGGCAGAACTTCGTCACCAGCGGCGGTGTGCCGGGCTCGGTGGCCGCCGGCATCAATGCGCACGCCGACGTGCTCGTTCAAGGCATCACCTACACGTCGCCGATGCCCGTGCTCGGTGGGCAGGCGGCCTTCACCGTGCTCACGGCGCCCGGGAACGTCGGTGCGGGCATCGATGCCTCTCTCACCGGGCCGAGAGGGAACACCATCTCAGGAAGCAAAACGGACGATCGTACGACACTGACCGACGTATTCTACCAGGGCACCTTGAAATGGAATCAAGGTGTCCACAATGAGATGGTCTACGTCACCGGCAACATTCCGAGCGGCACCTACGATGCGAGCCGCCTGGCAAACCTCAGCTTCGGTTTTCCTGCGGTCGATGCGGGCGCCGGCTACACCTATCTCGATCTGAAGACCGGGCATGAGTTCTCGGTGGTCGGGGGGCTGACATACAATTGGATGAACCCGTTCCTTCAGTACCAGAACGGCATTGCTTTCCATGTCGACTGGGCGGCGTCGCAGTTCGTCAGCAAGAACGTCCATCTCGGTGTGGCGGGCTACTTCTTCCAGCAGCTCACCGACGATAGCGGCCCGGGGGCGAAGCTCGGCGGTTTCAGGGGCCGCGCGATCGGCATCGGTCCGCAGATCGGATTCATCATTCCGCTTTCGGAAGGCTACCAGGGCTATCTCAACGTCAGGGGCTACAAGGACCTCGACGTCGAGAACCGCCCCAAGACCTGGACGGCGTGGGTCACCTTCTCGGTATCGCCGGCGGCGCCGGAGCCGGCAGCAACGAAGCCGATCGTGCGTAAATATTAAGGAGGGGGCACGAAGTTGTTCGCGGACCAGTCCGCTCGCCCGTTCCGGATCGGCTTCCAGGCGTCGATCATCGCCGTGTTCGTCGCCGTGGTTCTGATCGTTGGGCTCACGCTGGTTTATTTGAGCTTTGCGCGCGTCACCTCCATCACCCGGGCGGCGGCGAGCAGCTTCATCGAGAAGGCGGCGCAGCTGAGCGCCGATCATATCGACGAGAAATTCAAGACGGTGCGGGATAATCTCGAGATGCTGGCAGGACTGCCGTCGGTCCAGAGTGCGAGCATCGCGGACAATCCGCGGCTCTACGCTGTTCTGGCGTCGATGCTGCGCAACAATCCACAGCTCTTCAATCTCTATGTCGGCTATGATGACGGATCGTTCCTCGAGATGGACGTCATCGACCGCGCGAGGCCTGCCTTCAGGGAGAGCCTCGCCGTCCACGACGGCGCGGCTTTCCGGCTCGTCCTGATCGTGCCCGGTGCGCCGTCGCGAACGACTTTCCTCTCCGAAGCGCTGGTCGCGGTGGCCGAACGTGCGGGGCCGGCTGACTACGATCCACGGCTGCGGCCCTGGTACGTCGAGGCATTGGGAAATAACCAGACGCTCCTCACCGGGCCTTACATCTTCTACGCGACCGGCGAACCCGGCTACACGCTGCGCGCGCCGCTCAGACAGGGGCGGATCGGCGTCATTGCCGCAGACGTGCTACTCACCCGCTTCGAGGAGATGCTGGCGGAGCAGCGGCTCGGTGAATCCGGATTGACCTTCCTCTTCAATGACGCGGATCGGATCGTCGGCCATCCTGACATGCGTCGGCTGGTGAAGGATAGGACCGGGGCCGGCAATGATCTGCCGGCGCTGGACGCAATCGGGCTTCCCGGCCTCGTTGCCACGGTTCGCGCATGGCGCGCCGGTGCGCCGGCGCAGCAGTTCTTTGCAGGGCCAGCGGGACGGAGCTACGCCGTGGCGTTTCATCCGATCAGGAGCACGGGTGCAGCCGACATCAGGCTCGCCGTGATGGCGCCGCCCGATGAGTTCTTCTCCCGGATCATCGCCGAGCGGCGGGCGCTGTTCGCGCTGGCGATCGCCTTCGTCGGTGCAACGCTGCCGTTTGCGTTCTGGCTGGGGTCTCTGATGGCGTGGCCCTTGCGCAAGCTCGCGCGCGAGACCGACGAGATTCAGCGCTTCGAGATCGCCGAGCGCCCGCGCGTTCACTCGATCATCGCCGAGATCGACGAGCTCGGCCGTTCCGTATTCACGGTGCGCAGCGTCGTGCGCAGCTTCGCGAGCTTCATCCCTCGGCAGATCGTGCGCCAATTGATCCAGTCCTGATCGTCGCTCAGCCTCGGCGGGACGCGGCGCGAGATCACTGTGATGTTCACGGATGTTGCCGATTTCACCGCCAAGACCGAACGCGCCGACCCCTCGCGCGTGATGATCTATACGTCGCGCTATTTCGCGGCGCTGTCGTCCATCGTCATGGATCACCACGGCACCATCGACAAGTTCATCGGCGACGCCGTAATGGCGTTTTGGAATGCACCTGCCGACGATCCGGACCACGTCAGGCATGCCTGCCGGGCGGCCCTTGCCTGCGTCGGCCGCAGCGCGGAGTTGAACGAGACTTTCGCCGCGGAAGCATGGCCGGCTTACGAGACACGCTTCGGTCTGCATACGGGAGACGCGGTGGTCGGCAATATCGGCTCGTCGGATCGCATGAACTACACCGCGCTCGGCGCCACCATCAATCTTGCCGCACGTCTCGAGCAGCTCAACAAGAGCTACGGCACGCAAGTGCTGGTCAGCGAGGCTGTGAGGGAACGCTTGGAAGCCGATTTCGTGTTTCGCAAGGTGGATCGGATCAGGCCGAAGGGGTTTGCGCAGGCCGTGACCATCTTCGAGCTCAGATGCGAGCGCACAGGCGACGTCGCCGCGGAATTGGCCTTCTGCCGGCGCTGGGACGACATCGATCGGCTTCTGGAAGAGGACCGGCCGGCGGCCGTGGCCGACATCGCCGCGTTTCTCCGGCAATACCCGGGCGACGGCGTCGCCCAATTCCACGTCCGCCGGCTCGCCGCGATAAGCGGATCGTCCATGGGCAGGACGGCGTCGGGCTGAAGCTTCGAAGGCCGATCGCTTCAATCATTTCGCGCTCCAATCGGAATGGCTGCAATTTGTCGAGCTGAGTTTCGGAAGCGTTAACCGTGGTGGAACGGCCGTGCGATCGGCCATTGTCGCGCCGCAGACTTGGTAGCAAATACGCGCTACTCCTATTGCGAGTGCCTTCCATGCTGAAAGATGGCAAATACGCTGCCTGGTTCAGGACCTCGCATGGTCAGGGGACCGGGATCGTGCACCTCTTGCAGGGCCGGATATCGGGCAGCGACAGCTTCTTCACATATGGCGGCTCCTACCAGGTCGATCAGGATCGCTTCACCGCCGTGCTGACCACTCGCCGCCATGCTGATGGCATGCCGACGGTGTTCGGTCACGACGAGGTCGAGGTCAATTTGTCCGGCGTCTGCACCGGCGCAATGGCGAGATGTTCCGGACGCGCCAAAGAAGCGCCTGACGTGCTGTTCGAGGCGACGCTGATTTACAGCCAGGATGAGGTGCCCGCGATGGACAAATGCGCTGTCGTCAAGCTCAAGCCGGACAGACTGCCAAAGGCGATGGATAGCCGTTCGCGCCCGCGCCCGTTTCGCACGCCCGGGCCGCCGAAGAGTCCGCAGGCTTGATGCCGCTTTTCGCGGCAGCGAGATTGTCGCATCCCACGAATATGCCGCTTCATGGGAAAACCTCACCTTTTTGGTTGCGGAAGTCATCACTTCGGATTTTTCCCGTAACGATTCCGGGAGCCTCCCTCATCGCGTCAAATTAAACTAAGTATCAAACGCTGATCCTCGACGATGCGAAGATCGCGAGAGCGTGATCAGCTTGCATTTGATAAATATGTTTGACGAATACTGGTTGCCGCTCCTACACTCGCAACCAAAATAAGAGTGGGAGGAAACAAATGCGGTGGCCTTTGGCATCGCGCAGCGTCGCTGTTGCGGCCACCACTCCCCGCATCCCCTTCACTATCGCCAAGCCCAACCAGGAACAGATCGTCCTCCTGATTACGATCGTGCTGCTGATCGTGTTCGGCTTCACGCTGAACGGCTTTGCGACCATTTCCAACCTGCTCAATCTATTGCGAAGCATTTCCATCCTCGGCGTGCTTGGGCTCGGCATGGGGCTGATCGTGATCAGCCGCGGCATCGATCTCAGCGAAGTTGCTACCCTGGCGGGCTGCTGGGCGATCGCCCTGATCGAAATGCAGCGCGGCATGCCGGTCGGAGTCGCCGTCCTGCTGGCGCTTGCGATCGCACTGCTGATCGGTGTGATCAACGGCGTCATGGTCGCGTTCGTGGAGGCGCCGCCGTTGTTCGTGACGCTTGCTGCGGGCTTCGTCATCTATGGCCTTGCGTTCTGGCTCGCGCCGGCCTGGGTGGTCTATGCGCCGAAGGACGCACCGGGACTGATGTTCGCGGGCGCCGGGCGGCTGTTCGGCATTCCCGTGCCCATCCTGGTGTTTGCCGTCTCGGCGATCGCGATACACCTGTTCCTGTCGCGCACCTCGATCGGCCGTTTCATCTACGCGCAGGGCGACAATCCGGAAGCGGCGCGGCTGACCGGCATTCCGTTGCGGCCGCTGATCGTCCTCGAATACGCGCTGGTCGCCTTCCTCGCCTGGCTTGCCGGCCTCGTATGGGTCGGCACGACGGGCAGCATGCAGATGGCGATCACGCAGGGCACCATGATTTTCGACGTCGTGCTGGTCGTCGTGATCGGCGGCATCAGCCTGATCGGCGGACGCGGCAGCGTGTTCTCCGTCGTGGTCGGCTGCATCCTGATCGGCACCCTGCTCAACGCCTTCACCATCATGGACGTCAATAGCGAGGTGCAGAACATCATCAAGGGTGTGGTGCTGCTTGCTGCCATCGTGCTCGACAACTTCCTGCATCCGCGGGACGAGGAGACGGCGCGGCAAGGTGACTGACGAGGAATGCCGGTCAACGGCATCCCGTTTCGACAATCAACAAACAGGACGAGGAGGATCCCATGAATAGAAAGTTCTGGACGATCGCGGCCGCAGGTGCAGCGCTCGCTGCGCTGCCGATGTTGGCAGCCGCGCAGGAGGAAGGTGGCACCAAGACCGCGCGCGAACTTCGCGCATCCTACGACAAGGCGCTGCAAGGAAAGACGATCGCATACCTGCCGATCGCGCTCGGCGTTCCCCTCTCCGATGAATGGGGCCGGGTGGTGCAGGAAGAGGCCGAGTGGCGCGGCATGAAGTTCATCGTCCGGGATCCCAACAACAACCCGTCGGCGATGCAGCAGGCCCTGACGGCGTTGGTTGACCAGAAGCCCGACGTGCTGATCGTGCAGAATCCGAGCGTTACGCTGCTGATGAAGGATCTGAAGCGTGCCGAGAGCCAGGGCACGCATGTCATCCAGATCAACATGTCCTCCAACTACAAGTCCGGCGCCTTCGTGGGCGCCGACTGGCGCGAGATCGGCAAGATGCTTGCGACCGAAGTGGTCAAGGCCTGCGGCACCGGCTCCGGCAAGTCGGGCAAGGTGCAGATCGTGCAGGGTGAGCTGACCGCGGCGGCCAGCGTCGATCAGGTCGGCGGCATCATGGAGGTCCTGAACAAGGACACCAACATCAAGGTCGTCTCGAACCAGGCGGCAAACTGGGACGCCAACACCGCCCTGAACATCACCGCTACGGTGATCCAGCAGCATCCGGATCTCTGCGCCTCGATCGGCTTCTGGGGCATCATGGAATCCGGTGCGGCGCAAGCGATCCGCAATGCCGGCAAGATCGACGACGTCAAGGTGTTCGCATCAGGCGAAGGCTCCTCGCTCGACTGTGATCAGGTCAACTCCGGGAATTTCTACAAATTCCTGAGCTACAAGGCGACAGAGCAGGGCCACGACCTCATGTTCGCTGCCGAGACGCTGCTGATGTCCGGCGACAAGGCCGGCACGCGAAACCTCGAATACTACACGCGCCCGATCTGGCTCGATAAGACCAATGCTTCAGGCGCCAACTGCTTCGCACTTCCCAAGAAGAGCTGATCTGAACGTTCGCCGGCGTGCACCGTCGCACGCCGGCTGCTTGGGAGTGCCGTGATCATGTCGACGATCGAAGCCTTTGCCGAGTCCCTTACAATGTCGGCGCGGCGGTTTTCGCCCCGCCTGCTGCTGTCCGAGCTTTTGCTGAAGCAATGGTTCGAGCCGGTCGTGCCGTTCACGGTGATGATTGGCTTGTGGCTCTATTTCGCGCTCACGATTCCGGACTACGCCTCGGTGCAGAACACGTTGTCGCTGCTCCGGCTGTTCGCCGAGTTTGGCTTCGTGGCGCTCGCAATGGGATTTTGCCTGATCAGCGGCGGTATCGATCTGTCGGTCGGCGCGATCTTCGCTCTGTGCAATTTCGCTGCACTGTTCTTCCTTCTGGTGATGGAGTGGCCGGTCGGTCTCGTCGTGGTGGCGACCCTTCTAGTCGGCGCTGTCCTCGGCAGCATCAACGGCGTCCTGATCGGCTTTCTGAAGACCCGGCCGTTCCTGACCACGCTGGTGACGCTGATTATCCTGCGCGCCTCGGTCAACCTTCTCAACACCGGCTACGCCCAGGTGTTTGCAACCAATTCCGTTGACAGCGATGCCTGGGATTTTATCGGCAGCGGCAGCGTGCTCGGCATTCCCGTCAATGCGGCGACGCTGTTCGTCGTGCTGCTCGTTTGCCACATCTTCCTGTCGCGCTCGCGCTATGGCTGGCACCTGACGGCGATCGGCGCGAGCCGGAAGGCCGCGCGGCACGCCGGCATCCGCGTTCGGCTGATGCTGTTCCTGACCTACGTGCTGTCGGGCACGCTGTGCGCGGCGAGCGGCATCTTTTATGCCGCACGGCAGGCCAGTACGGATTCCACGACCGGCGTTGGCTGGGAATTCCAGGCGCTGACCGCGGTCGTGCTCGGCGGCATCTCGCTCGCCGGCGGAAAAGGCACGGTGTGGCGGGCGATGATCGGGGCGTTGATCATCTTCCTTCTCATCAACGGCCTCGTGCGGATGGGCATCCCCGGGTATGTCACCTCGGCAGTGACGGGCATGATCCTGCTTGCCGCCGTCGGCATCGACGTCAAATGGTCGAAGAACCGCGGTAAGGCGATTCAGAAGATTTACGTGAACCCCGCTTACGTGGCGTTGGCGCCGGCGCCATCAGTGCGGCCGGGTACGGCCTCGCCCTATGCCCAGAACGACCGACTGATCCGCGCGCAGGCGATCGGGCTCGACCAGGTCGAGGGTCCGGAGGACGTCATCGTCGACCGTCAGGGCCGCGTCTACGGCTCGACCCGCGACGGCAACGTGATCCGCTTCTCGGGGCCGAACTTCGAGACGCGCGAGGTATTCGCCCATATCGGCGGCCGGCCGCTCGGCATGCAGTTCGACCGTGACGAGAATCTCATCGTCGCGGTGGCAGGTATGGGCGTCTACGGGATCGCGCCAGACCAGCGCGTGTTCAAGGTCACCGACGAGACCAATCGCACCTGGTACAAGCTCAACGACGACTCCCGCCTGCGCATGGCCGACGACCTCGACATCGCGCCGGACGGCAAGATCTATTTCAGCGACTGCACGACGCGCTACGAGATGACGACCAGCACGCTCGACATCCTCGAAGCACGGCCCAACGGCCGCGTGGTCTGCTACGATCCCTCGACGAAGACGACGCGCACGATCATCAACCATTTCTATTTCCCGAATGGCGTTTGCGTCTCCCATGATGGCAAGTCTGTGCTGATCGCGAGCACCTCGCTCTGCAAGGTGTTCCGCTACTGGATCGAAGGACCGAAGAAGGGAAAGACCGAAGTCCTCATCGACGAACTGCCCGGCAACCCCGACAATATCAATCGCGCCTCCGACGGCACCTACTGGCTGGCGCTGGTCGGTATCCGAACGCCGACCTTCGATCTGTCCGTGCGCAAGCCAGGCTTCCGGCTGCGCATGGTCAAGCAGGTGCCTGCCGACGAGTGGTTGGGGCCGGCGCTGAACCATGGCTGCGTGCTGAAGTTCAACGAGCGGGGTGAGGCGCTGGAGTCCTGGTGGGATCCGACGGGCATCTCGCATTCGACGCTTACATCGATGCGCGAGCACAAGGGCTATCTCTATCTCGGCGGGCTCGAGAACAACCGTATCGGCCGCATCAAGCTCGACGGTGTCGACGAGAGCTGGACCGGCTATGACGCCTATTGGGGCGGCAAGAGCAGGGTGACAAATTAGCAATGGGGCTTTTCGATCATCTCTTGCGCGACATCCGCAGCGTCATCGATCGCGATGGCGGCCGGAACGCGATCCCGCCGCTCGACGGCGCGCTCAGCCCGAACGACCGGCTCGATGGCTGCACAGTGATCGGCGAGCCGTTGCCTGGCGTCGACGATGTCGTCGCGGCCGAGGACGGCGCGATCTACGTGTCTGCTGGGAAGCGGGTTCTGAAGCTCTCGGGCGATGATCTGTCGACACGGACGCTGGTTGCCGAGTTCGAGGGTGAGGCGGGTGGGCTCGCGACACACCCGGACGGGCGGCTGCTCGTCTGTGTCGCTGGGCGTGGCCTCGCCGCGATTGATCTGGCGAGCCCCAGCCCGCGGTGGCTGGAGACCGTCGACGGCCGTGGTCTTCTGGGTCTGCTGTCGGTCACAGCGGCGCCGGACGGGCGCATCTTCGCGGTCGAGGGCTCGAGCGGCCGCACGCCGGATCAGTGGCGGCGCGATCTGATGGAGAAGCGGAGCAATGGCCGGCTGATTGTCTGCGGACCGGACCTTGCGGATGCGTCCGTGCTGTTGCGTGATCTGCCGTATCCCTATGGCGTTACTGTCCCGGCGGACGGTGGCAGCCTGTGGCTGACCGAAAGCTGGGCCCATCGTCTCAGCCGTTTCCCACTGACCGCCAATGGCCTGGGGCAGGGCGAGGTCATTGCCGGCAATCTGCCGGGCTATCCTGCAAGACTGCATCCCGACGGCAATCGGGGCTTTTTCCTCGGCCTGTTCGCGCGACGCACGCATCTCATCGAGTTCGTGCTGAAGGAAGACGATTTCCGCGAGGAGATGATGCGCACGATGCCGGAGAACTACTGGATCGCGCCGGCGCTGGTCGGCGGCGCCGACTGCCTGGAGCCGATGCAGATCGGCGGCGTCAAGGCTCTCGGCATCCAGAAGCCATGGGCGCCGCCGCGCTCATACGGATTACTCGTGCATCTTGACGCCGAGGGCGAGGCGGCCGACAGCCTGCATAGCCGCGCCGGCGGCCGCTTCCACGGCGTCACGGCCGCCTGCAAGGTGCGCCAGGGCGTGGTGATCGCGGCACGCGGCACCGGCTGTCTTCTGCTCCATGCGGGAGAGCTCAGATGAGCGACGGCGCAAACCTCGCCAACGGCGCGGCCGAGCCCGTGCTCGAGATCATCGGCGGCAGCAAGATTTATGGCGGCGTGCACGCCATCGAAGGCGTCAACTTCAACCTCTATCCCGGGGAGGTGCATGCGCTGGTCGGCGAAAACGGCGCCGGCAAATCGACGCTGTGCAAGGCGATCGCGGGTGCGATTGGGCTCACCTCGGGCGAGTTCCGGCTCGACGGCAAGCCCGCCAATTTCGAGCAGCCGCGCGATGCTCTGAACGCCGGCATCTGCATGGTCTATCAGGAGACGAGCCTGGTGCCGACGATGACGGCGGCGCAAAACATCGAGCTCGGCAACGAAAAGCTCCTGACGCGCTTCCGCACGCTGAACATCCAGGCCCAGCAGCTCCTGCAATCGCTCAACTTCCACGTCGATCCCGCAACGCCCGTGGCGATGCTCGGCACCGCCAAGAAGCAGATGGTCGAGATCGCGCGCGCGATCTACAACAAGGCCCGCATCATCATCTTCGACGAGCCGACCGCCTCCCTCACGCCCGAAGAGATCGTGCACTTCTTCCATCTGGTGCGCGACCTGCGCGCCCGCGGCGTCTCGATCATCTACATCTCGCACGCGCTGGAAGAATCGCTCCAGATCGCGGACCGCATCACGGTGCTGCGCGACGGCAGGCTGGTGATCACCGCTCCCGCAAAACAGCTCACGCGCGACAGCCTGGTGCAGCATATGGTCGGCCGTGAGGTGGCGCAGGCCGTCTATGGCCGCAAGGAGAAAACCCACCAGCGCCGCGAAAAGGTGCTGACGGTCGAGAACGTCACTATGGGCATGGCGGTCAAGAACATGTCGTTCTCGGTCTATGCCGGCGAGGTCGTCGGCATCGCCGGTCTGATCGGCTCGGGCCGCACCGAGATCGCAAAAGTCATCTACGGCGCGCTGAAGCGAAACCTAATCAATGGTGGCACCATTCGCCTGCGCGGAAAGCCGATCCGCTACCGCGTGCCGCGGCAGGCGATCAATGACGGCATCGCCTATATCACCGAGGATCGTAAGGCCAACGGCTTCTTCGAGACCATGGTGGTCGACGACAACGTCTATCTCGGCAAGCTCGGCACCAAGAAAGGTTTCAGCTTTCTGTTGTCGCGCGCGAAGCGCGGCAAGCTTGCCAACTACTGGGTCGAGCGTCTCAAGATCAGCGCGCTCCAGCGCAAGGCAAAGATCATCGAGCTCTCCGGCGGCAACCAGCAGAAGGTGGTGCTGGCCAAGACGCTGGTGCAGGATCCCTCG